>DXFY01000025.1 GCA_019114205.1 Candidatus Tidjanibacter gallistercoris
GCGGAACACATAGCAAAAAAAATAATTTTCGGTTCATAACAACAATAGTTTTAAATTATTTATCTTCAAACAAATATATCAATTAATCGTTTATCGGCACACCGTCCTCAAAATCCCGGTCCGTAAAAGTATAAGTACGCCATATCGTATGGTTACGGGAACTTTTGGCATAACAATCCATCCGGAACAAACAATGCCATTCATAACTCGGCTTGTCCGTTTTCATTAAAAGAACGGTTCGTTCCCCGTCTGACAATTTTATACGATTGCATCCTTGAAAAGGAAAATAAAAATGATTCGCAAAACCCGTACCGGATAAGGTGCATGTTTCTTTCGGAGCAACTGAAAAATAACAATCCATTTCCACTGCATTATTACGTTCATAATAGCCTGTCACCTCGATGGTCCTATTGGTATCATTACGATAAACATAGTTGTAGGTAATTTCCCTCAAACATCCCGTCACCAGCAGTGCGGCTACGGGCAGCAACAAAAAACTGAAGATTTTTTTCATAACTATAGAACTTTGGTTATACTTCGGCAATCGGCGGTTATTCCCCGTTTATCGCCACACCGTTCTCGAAATCCCGGTCCGTAAAAGTATGGGAATACCATACGATATCATCGTATAAACATTTTTTCATAAAATCTACGGTTAAATATTCAATCATTCGAAGACAACAATGTATTAATTCAAATATAAAGAATAATTACGAACAATACAACCATATATCTTGGTTACTTTTCGTTTATTCCGCCCGGTACCGGCGCGCCGGTACCGGGAACGTTCGGCAGCCTTCGTATTACGGTACGGCGGGCAACGCTCGGTTTTCATCGAATATTAATTATATTTGCTTCAAACGAATTGCTTGGCAACCGTGCACTGGGCCAAAGGGCCGACATGCACTTTCGTATTTCAGCGAATATATTTGGTATATTTGCGCTAAACCGAGATACCGATGGCAAACAACGACTGGAAATCGAGGCTGAACGTGGTTTATTCCACGAACCCCGACTTCAAATACGAAACCGAGGCACCGGAAACCGTACCGACGCTTCCGCCCGCACAGCAGGAGCTGCGCGTATGGCTCGACCGCAAGTCGCGGGGCGGCAAGCAGGTGACGCTCGTACGCGGCTTCCGGGGCAGCGACGAAGACCTCCGGCAGCTGGCCGGGATGCTCAAGGCCAGATGCGGTGTGGGCGGTACGGCCAAAGACGGCGAAATCATCATACAGGGCGATTTCCGCGACCGCGTGACCGAACTGCTCGTCGGAGCAGGATACAAGGCGAAAAAAGCTGGAGGACAATGAAGCGCACCATCATGCTGCTTGCGGCGGTCGTACTGCTCGCAGGATGCCCGCAAACGGGACGGGCACAATACTACAACACGGGGCAGTCGCCCGCATCGCTGCGGTGGAAATCCGTCGGCAACGATTCGCTGACGGTCGTCTTTCCGGACGGCTTCGGCCGGCAGGCGCACCGCATGCTCTTCTACATGGATACCGTCCGGAGCAGCATCGCTTACGGCTATCCCCTGCCCCCGCTCAAGACTCCCGTCCTGATGACCACGGAGAACTTCTTCTCCAACGGCCTCGCCATGCTGGCGCCCCGGCGCATCGAAATAGGAGGCATTCCCGCCATAGACACCTATTCCGAACCGTGGCTCAAACAGCTGGCCACGCACGAGTACCGCCACATGGTCCAGTACGGCAACATCAACCGTTCGACGGTGAAGGTCTTCGGCTACCTGTTCGGACAGCAGGCCCCCCTGCTCGCCACGGGGCTCCTGCCGTTCTGGTTCATCGAGGGCGACGCGGTGATGTCCGAAACGCAGATGTCCTCCTTCGGGCGCGGCCTGCAACCCTCCTTCACGATGCACTACCGGGCGCTGGGCGACGAAATCCTTCAGGGCGGGAATCCCGACAAATGGTTCTGCGGCTCCTACCGGGATTACGTACCGAGCCATTACGAGCTCGGCTTCCAGCTCGTCTCCTACGCCGACCGGAAATACGACGAATACATCGGTGCAGGCATTACGCGCTACACGTCCGACTATCCGATATTCATTTTCACCACGCAGCTCGCCCTTCGGAAATATTACGGCACCTCCACGCGGAACCTGTTCCGCGAAACGTTTTCCGCCCTCAACGAACTGTGGGACTCGCTGCCCGACACGGGCAACAGTCCGCGCATCGTTTCGCCTCCGGTAAAGATATACACCACCTACTCCTACCCGCTCTACGTCAACGACTCCACGCTGCTCGTACTGAAGGAGGACTACGACCGGGCATCGCGTTTCGTGGAAATCGACCTGAACACGGGCGAGGAACGCAGCGTATGCCACACGGGCATCGTCAGCACGCGCCCCGTCTTCCGCAACGGCACCGTGGCATGGACCGAATACCGCCAGAGCGCGATTTGGGAGCAGAAGGTGGATTCCCGGCTCTGCACCATGCGCTTGGGCGACGGATATTACCGGCAGGAAGCCTCGTTCGGCGACGGCATCCTCTATCCGGTGCTTACCGACGGCGGCGACACGGCCTTCGTCCGATACCATTACGACGGCCACTATTCCGTCGAACTGCACTCCCGCGAACGCGGCACGCTGAGCTCCCACTTCGACGAGTCGGTATCGCTGCACGGCCTGGCATGGGACGACCTGACGCAATGCTTCTACTACATCGCCCTCTCCGACGACGGCATGTCCATCGCAGGACTCGACTTCTCCGGCACGAAAGGCAGGCGGTTTCCGGTGACCGCTCCGGCCTACGTGACGGTCAATAACCTGAGCGCGGCGGACGGGATGCTCTATTTCGACTCGGTCTATTCCGGCAAGGACGAGGCGCACACAATCGACCTCTCCACCGGACGGCAGTACCGCATCTCCGAATCGCGCTACGGCTCTTTCGCACCGTCGCCCTCGCCGAGCGGCGAATTCGTGGCGCTCACGACCTACGAAAGGGACGGCTACAAGACCGCCCTCCAGGAAGTGGAATACTGGGAGGAAATCGAATGGGCCCCCATACCCCGCAACGTGGTGAACGCCCCGCTCAAACGCTGGGACGTTCCGGTGGTGGACGACGTAGTATTCACCGAGGAGGAGCTCGACGCCTCCATGAAGCGCTACCGGGCCGAGCGGTACTCCAAGGCCGGCCATCTTTTCAATCTGCACAGCTGGGCGCCGCTCTACTACGCCCCCGACCAGTTGATGAACGACGCCACGCTGGATGCCCGGTTCGGCGCCACGCTCATTTCGCAGAACCTGCTCGGTACGATGGAATCGAGCCTCGGATACGGCTATACGCTCGACGGCTACTCGACCGTCAGGGGGCACTTCGGATACTACGGCTGGGCTCCGAAAATCGAAGTGACGGCCCTGTGGAGCGACCGGCCGCACCTGGCCGTCAGGAAAGCCGCCAACATGTGGAGCAGCGACACGGGCTACTACACGGGCAACAGTTTCGACCTCTCGGTACGGGCCTACCTGCCACTGCTGCTCTCGTCGGGATACAGGATACGTTCGCTGGTGCCGACGCTCCAGTACAACTTCGAAAACACGGAAATCATCGCCGGCGGCAGGTCGGAACGGTCGTCGCTCGTGCTCGCCTCCGTACAGTACAACGAATACGTCCGCAAGGCCCGCCTCGACCTCCAGCCACGCTGGGGATACACGCTCCGCATGAGCACGGCGGGCAATCCGTTCAGCCGGCTCTTCGCCACCGCATGGAGCATCTACGGGCGGGTCTACACGCCGGGACTCTTCCTGCACCACGGACTGACGCTCGCCGCAGCCTACCAGCGCACGACGGACAAGTCCTTGATGATTAACGTCATCGACTTCCAGCCGCGCGGCTTCGACCGGATAGCCACGACGGAATACATCGCAGCATCGGCGAACTATCTCTTTCCGGTAGCCTACCCGGACTGGGGCCTGAGCGGGGTTTTCTTCCTGAAACGCATTTCGCTCAACCTGTCCTTCGAATACGCCCGCTATCTGAAACCGGAATATTTTTTAGACCTGACCCAGAATAGTTCCGAAGGCCTGCAAAAACGGGGCGTACCGCACCACATCCATACCTTCGGAGCCGCGGTGAGCCTCGACATCACGCCGTTCCGCATGCCTTCGCAGGCGACCTCCACCCTGACGATGGGAGTTTACAAACCGCGCGGAAAACAGGTCTTCGTGACATGCGGCTTCTCGGTACCGCTGTAGGCCGGAAAAACGAATTCCCGAAACACAAACGACGGACATGTACATAGCACAAGCCAAACGCAAAGAAAACATCGCCGAATACATCCTCTACCTGTGGCAGCTGGAAGACCTGCTCCGGGCGTTGCAGTTCAGTCCGGAAGCCATCTGCTCGCAGCTGGCGGCCCCGCAGGCTCCCGAAGGCGGCGAACGGCAAAACAACCTGCTGATATGGTACATGGAAGTAGGTTCGCTGCTGCGCGAAGAGGGCAAGGAAAAGACGGGCCACCTCGACCACACGCTGCACCTAATCGGCGACCTGCACGGCCTGCACGAAGAGTTGCTCCGCGCCCCGGCCGGTGCACGCTACCGCGCACTGTACGCACGCCTTCAGCCCGAACTGCCGCGGCTGCGGGCGCTTATCGGCCGCGAAGACGTCACCGATACGGAACTCGCCTTCCGTGCCCTGTACGCTGCCATGCTCTACCGGATGCAGGGGGACAAAACGAAAGAGAGCTCAATCTCCGATGTGATTGAGCTCGTGTCGCCGGTAATAGGGGAACTGGCACGGATTTTTCATCTGGCCGAGAACGGCGAGTTGGATATTTGGGAAAAGGACAACAGCTGATTGCACTCATCGGATTTCAGCGGTCGTCCGGGGAAATTTACGCGGTACCTCCGGCATGCCGTACTGCCGAAACCGTCCGCGGCGCCATGCGCCGGCTTCCGGACGGTTTTCGTATATATGATGCACGAACGCCCCGTTTTGTTGCACGGGAAACGATTTTTTTACGCATCGCGCTTCGTTTCCTGTACAGGCGGCGCACCGAATAAGCGGAAGGCTTCCCGGCAACGGTCCGTTCTTCCCGCCCTCCCGTCCCGCAGCGCACGACGTACCGGTTCCATACGACGCCCCGACGCCGCATTCCGCTCCGCCTCACTCCCCCGTATGGAAACCGCACAATAATCCTGCTCCGGAATCATGAAAAGCGGGCAGCATGTTCCCGGATAATGGGCCGAGCTCCAAGCCGTTGCGGAAACCATACATCCTTATTTGCGGTGCCCGCACCGCGCAGACCGCACGAAAACCCCCTTCCGGTTGCAGCGGCACGTCCGCAACTCACGATGCCCGCCGGCTGCGACGCCGGCTGTACCGGTTCCCGGAAAGCATACGCGTCCCCGCAAACCGAGCACGCCCGCCGTCCGATGCGTCCTGTCCGCCCGCTCCGCACGAACAGAAAGGCCGTACTGCCCGAACGAACAACGGATGCACACGCCGCAAACGAAAGGCGGGGTACAGGCCTCTGCCCCTGCCCCGCCGGAACGCTGTCCACCTCCTTCCGTAGGGCGGATACCGCCCCACGGAAGGCCGTCAGTCCACCCGTTCAATATCGGCACCCAGCGCGTTGAGGCGGGTGTCGATATGCTGATAACCGCGGTCAATCTGTTCCACGTTCTGTATCACGCTGCGTCCCTCGGCACTCAGGGCGGCGATGAGCAGCGCAACGCCGGCCCGAATGTCGGGCGAGGTCATCATCGTACCGCGCAGGCGGCGTTCGTGGTTGTGGCCGATGACCGTGGCGCGGTGCGGGTCGCAGAGGATAATCTGCGCCCCCATGTCGATGAGCTTGTCCACGAAGAAAAGACGGCTCTCGAACATCTTCTGGTGGATGAGCACCGACCCCTTCGCCTGCGTCGCCACCACAAGGAAAACGGAGAGCAGGTCGGGCGTCAATCCCGGCCAGGGGGCATCGGCGATGGTCATAATCGAGCCGTCGAGAAACGTATCTATCTCGTAATGCTCCTGACCGGGAATGTAAATGTCGTCGCCGCGCTGCTCGAAATAAATCCCCATGCGGGCGAACTGGGCGGGGATGATGCCGAGGTCGCCGAACGATACGTCCTTTATCGTCAGCTCCGACTGCGTCATGGCGGCCATCCCGATGAAGCTGCCGATTTCTATCATGTCCGGCAGCATGGTGTGTTCCGTACCGCCGAGTCGTTCCACACCACGGATGGTCAGCAGGTTGGAACCGATGCCGGTGATGTCGGCCCCCATGCGCACGAGCATCCGGCACAACTGCTGCACGTAAGGTTCACAGGCGGCATTGTAAATGGTCGTCGTCCCCGCAGCCGTGACAGCCGCCATGACGATGTTCGCGGTACCCGTGACCGAAGCCTCGTCCAGCAGCATGTACGTACCGCGCAGCCCGTCGGAACGGATGGCGAAATAATTGTTGTCGAAGTCGTAATCGAACTTCGCACCCAACTTCTGAAACCCGGTCAGGTGGGTGTCGAGCCGCCTGCGCCCTATCTTGTCGCCCCCCGGCTTGGGCAGGTAGGCGATACCGAAACGGGCGAGCAGCGGGCCGATGACCATGACCGAGCCACGCAGTCGCGCACCGCGCCGGCGGTAGTCTTCCGAACGGATGTAATCGAGGTCTATGTCGCGGGCCCGGAAGGTGTAGCTCCCCTCGCCCGTCTTTTCTATTTCCACGCCCATGGCACGGAGCATCTCCATGAGCTGGACGATGTCCACGATTTCCGGGACGTTGCGGAGCGTCACGCGTTCGGGTGTCAGAAGCGTGGCACAAATTATTTGGAGGGCCTCGTTCTTGGCCCCTTGGGGCGTTATCTCGCCTTTCAGGCGATTGCCGCCCCGTACGATGAATTCAGCCATACGTGCGGAGTCTCTTTACACAGGATGAAACGAACCTCCATCCGGACAATAAAGATACGCAATTTACCCGGTACGGAAAAACTTTCCGCCCGCAGCGCAACTTTTGGCCCGCCGCCGGGCCGCCGCTTGCGAAGTAAACATAAAAATCCTTAACTTTGTAAGTTATCAGTGCAATGTTTCATTCCGGATATCGGAGACAATACGACAGGAATATGACCGACAAGATAGAACGCCTGCTGCAAAAGGTCGAGGAGTTCCATCCGCGCACCGCGGCGGAGCTGGAAGAGTTCCGAATCAAAGTGCTGGGCCGCAAGGGCGAGCTCAACGAACTGATGGACGAATTCAAAAGCGTCGCACCCGAACTGAAACGCGAGTTGGGCCAGCGCCTCAACAGGCTCAAAAACCGTGCTCAGGAACGCATCAACGAACTTAAGGAAGTGCTGGAGACGGCTTCAGCCGACGCACCGGCCGCCACGACGGACGACATGACCCGTCCCGGCACCGCGCAGCCGCTCGGCAGCCGCCATCCCATTTCGCTCGTGCGCCGCGAAATATGCGGCATTTTCGAACGGCTCGGATACGTCGTCGCCGAAGGCCCGGAAATCGAGGACGACTGGCATGTCTTCTCGGCGCTCAACTTCCCGCCGGAACATCCGGCACGCGACATGCAGGACACATTCTTCATCGAGAAACATCCCGACATCCTGCTCCGCACGCACACGAGCTCCATACAGGTACGCACCATGGAGACGCAGAAGCCGCCCATCCGGGTGGTATGTCCCGGCAGGGTATTCCGCAACGAGGCCATCTCCTACCGCGCGCACTGCATCTTCCATCAAATAGAAGGCCTTTACATCGACGAGGGCGTTTCCTTCGCCGACATGAAGCAGTCGCTGCTCTATTTCGTGAAGGAGTTTTTCGGGCCGGAGACCAGGATACGCCTGCGTCCCTCCTACTTCCCCTTCACCGAACCATCGGCAGAAATGGACATCTCGTGCAACCTGTGCGGCGGCAAGGGATGCAATGTCTGCAAACACACCGGCTGGCTGGAAATCATGGGCTGCGGCATGGTGGACCCGAACGTGCTCAAAGCATGCGGAATAGACAGCAATAAATACAGCGGCTTCGCGTTCGGAATGGGTGTGGAACGCTGTTCGATGCTGAAATACGGCGTAAAAGACCTGCGCCTCTATTTCGAAAACGATATCCGGTTCCTCCGCCAGTTCGACACGGTGGTATGATTTCCCGCGCCTGACGCGCGGACACGCAGGGACAGGAAGCAGGAAAACGGCAAGGTTTCGCAAACGGTACGGAAAGCGGCATGAATTACAAAAAAATCATAGCAGGAATCATGGCGGCGGCAGGATTCGTTTCCTGTACGGTCGTCTCGCGCGGCACGTCGCCGACGGGCGGTGAGTTCGGCGGCGGCAACGCTCCCTACTATTACCATGCCGAAGGCATCAAGGCACACACCGTAAAGGGCGACGCACAGGCTGCCGTCGCCTGTTTCGAACAGGCCATCCGGGCCGATTCGACCTACGCGCCGGGCTACTACGAAATCGCCGAAATTCTGCTGGAGGAGCATCCGGAACGGGCCGTCCGATACAGCGAAACGGCCAATGCGCTCGATACCTCCAACCTCGCCTACCAGAACCAGCTGGGACGGGCGCTGGTGATGGCCGAAAAGTACGACGAGGCGATGGGTATCTACACGCGCCTGATGCGCGACGACCCCCACAATCCGCTCAACTACCGCCTTCTGGCCGCCCTTTACGATTACAAAGGACAGCCCTTCACGGCAATCGCCATCCTCGACACGGCCGAAATGCGGCTGGGACGCATCGAGGAGCTGGGCATGTACAAACGCGAAATCCTGATACGGGTCAGGCTGTACGACAAAGCCTTAGAGGAGACGAAGAAACTGGCGCACGATTACCCCTACGACGAGAGCAACTACCGGGTGCTCGGCGATATCTACAGCGCCATGGGCGAGGATTCCCTCGCACTGGCCAACTACGGCGAGGCCATCCGGCTCGACTCGTCGAATACGACCACACTCTCCTCGCTGGCCGACTTTTACCGCCGGTCCAACGATGCGGCCGGCTACCTGTCCACGCTGAAACGCATCTTCGAGAACGACGGCGTACCGCTGGAAGGCAAAAGGAAAATCTTCGCCGACGTCACCTCCGACCTGGACTTTTACAGGCGCAACTATTTCGCCATCAATTCGCTCATCTCCACCCTCATCGCCCGGTACCCGGACGACTACGGGGTAGTGGACCTGTATGCGATGCACCTCATCCGCGGCGGGGAACCCGAACAGGGGCTGCGGCTTTACAAATCGTTCGTCGGCATCGCACCCGATACGCCCGAAGCCTACACCCAAATTATCGGTCTGGAAACGTACCTGGAGCGCCCGGATTCCGTGGCGAAATACGCAGACATGGCGCTCGCCCGCTTCCCCGACAGGCTGGATATCCGGCTGGCGAAAGGGTATGCCCGCCTGAGCATGAAAGACACCGCAGGGGCGATACGCACCTTCCGGGAGGCTTATCGCACCGCACCGGACGATTCCACCCGGAGCGTGGTGGCCGGCATCGTGGGAGACGTCTACCATGAAATCGGTGATGTGCGCAGGGCGTATGCCCGGTACGGCAAAGCGCTGCGCCTCGACCCCGACAACAGCGGCGTACTCAACAATTACGCCTATTACCTGAGCGAAGAGGGCAAAGACTTGGAGAAGGCCCTCGCCATGGTCCGCCGCGCCAACGAGCTCAGTCCGGGCAACGCCACCTTCCTCGACACGGAAGGGTGGATACTCTACCTGCTCGGACGGTACGACGAAGCGAAGCCCGTCATGCAGCAGGCCGTGTCGTTCGACATGACCGACAGTCCGGTGCTGCTGTTCCACTACGCCGAGATACTCTATGCGCTCGGCGACACATTCATGGCGGAAGTCTACTGGAAACGCGCCCTGGAAAAGGGATACGACGAGGAAACCGTACGCCGAAGACTGGAAACTACGAAGGAATAGATGAAACGGACCGTATTAATCATGCTGTCGTTGCTCTGCCTGACCGGAACGGCGGCCAGAGCTCAGGGGATTCAACCGTCCATACAAGCGCTGAACGAACAGATAGCCCGTGCGGAGGAGGAGATTCGGCGCAACGAAGCGCTGCTGAGCAAGATAAAAGGGGAACGGGCTGTCACCCAGAACGAGCTGAAGCTCATCATATCCCGCATTACGAACCGGCAGCAAATCGTCTCGTCGCTCGACCGGCAAATCGACCTCTGCGAACGCGACATCGCCGCGAAAAACAAGGAGATAACGGAGACGAACCGGCGCATCGAAGTACTCAAAAACGAGTATGCCGACATGATTTACGCCGCATACAAGAACTACCTGCTGAACAACTCGCTGGCTTTCCTGTTCGCCTCGCGCGACTTTCAGGAAGCGACGCTCCGCATCAACTACATGAAACGTTACAACCGGATGCGCGAAGCGAAGGCGGCGGAACTGGATTCGCTATCGGGCGTACTCCGGAACGAAGTACGGAAACTCGACGAGCAACGGGCACAACTGGAGGCCTCGCGTGCCAGCCGCGACAAGGAGCTGCGCACGCTGCGGGCGGACGAACAGACCTACAAACAGAACAGCTCGCGGCTTGCGGCCGACGAACGCAAGATAGCCGACAGGATACGCCGGAAAGAGCGGGAGAAACAGAACGCACAGAAACAGCTCCAGCGGCTCGTTGCAGAGGAAGCCCGTCGCAATGCGGGCACCAAACGTACCGCCGCGGAAGAGCAGGTGCGGGTGGAACTAAGCAACAACTTCGAACAGAATGCGGGCAAATTCCCTTATCCCGTCAGCGGAGGCGTCATCATCGACCGTTTCGGCAAACATCCGCATCCCACGCAGCGCGGACTGACCATCGACAACAAGGGAGTCAATATAGCAGGTGAAAAGGGAGCTCCCGTGCGGTGCATCTTCGAGGGAACGGTCAGCCGGGTGGTGTTCATCAAAGGGCTCAACAACTGCGTGATGGTCAATCACGGCAATTACTATACGGTCTATTCCAACCTCGAATCGGTCGATGTAAAGGCCAACGACAGGGTGGGGCGCAACGAAGTCATCGGCCGGCTCTCCTCGACGGAGAACAGCGACGACTGGTACCTGCACTTCGAACTGTGGAAGGGTACGACCTTCCTCAATCCGGAGAAATGGCTGTCGCGGTAATGCAGCGGGGACGGGGAGTGCATGTTCCGTCCGCCGTGCAGGACGCCGCGCAGCCGCAATAAAAACGGTTTGAAACATGGCTGTCAGTTTCCATACGGAAGGCTGTACGTTCCTGCCGCACGACAGGCGCAGGACGACTGCCTGGATAAAAGAAGTAATCGCCGCAGAAGGATACCGAACGGGCGATATCGCCTACGTCTTCTGCTCGCCGGAGTACCACATCGGTATCAACAGGCAATACCTCGGTCACGACTACCATACGGATGTCATCACGTTCGATTACAGCGACCTGGCAGGGGAAGGTACCGTCAGCGGCGACATCCTCATCGACCCTTTCACCGTACGGGACAACGCGTCGGTCGTCGGCACCGCTCCGGAGGAGGAAATCATGCGCGTGATGATACACGGCGTGCTGCACCTGTGCGGTCACGGCGACAAAACGCCCGAAGAGGAACGCTCTATGCGCGCGCTGGAAGAGCGCAGCCTCGCCTTGTACCGCCGGACGAACGGAGCCTATCCGCCGTTCCGGCTTCCGGCCGAATAACTTCCGGAAGAACAGAAAGGACACGAAAAGGGGAGGGGAGTGCAGACACGGACAACGGAACATCGCCGGCAGGGCGGCCTTCTGCCCCGAACAGTCCGAACGCACCGTCCTCCGGGAAATTCAACGCCGCAGTTCTTGCAGCCCACGTTAGCAGCAATTCGGGGCCCTTTCCCTGCGTTTTTTCATGCATGTCGCAAAGCATACCGTCCGTACAGTTGGAATGAAAAATAGAGGCTTGTCCGTGCGTTTGCACCAAAATGAATGCAGGGAACGTCGCTGTCCGGTTGTGCTGCAGTACCCTGCCGAAAGCCGCGGCTTTCCCCCCCCCCCGCGGCGCGAACCGTTTTGCCTCCGTAAAACTGCGGAACGATGTGCCCTAAAGTTATAATAAATTGATTATTAACAAGATAGAATATTTCTGACAGAATGGTTTACGAATACGACATCATCGTAGTGGGCGGCGGACATGCCGGCTGCGAGGCGGCGGCAGCAGCAGCAGCGCTCGGTGCACGGACACTGCTCGTAACCATGGACATGAGCAAGTTCGCCAACATGTCGTGCAACCCCGCAGTGGGCGGAGTCGCCAAAGGACAAATCGTCCGGGAGATAGATGCGCTCGGCGGTCGTATGGGAGTTATCACCGATGCAACCGCCATTCAGTTCCGCATGTTGAACCGTTCGAAAGGCAGTGCCATGTGGAGCCCCCGCGCCCAATGCGACAAGATACGTTTCTCGGAACTGTGGCGGCATACGCTCGAAAACACGGAAGGCCTTTACCTTTGGCAGGATTCGGTAAACGCATTGGTAACAGAACGTAATGACAGCAGTGAAAGCTCAGACAATCAATATATTATACGCGGAGTAAAGACCGCAATGGGCGTTACGTTCCGGGCGCAGGCGGTCATCCTCACCAACGGAACATTCCTGAACGGCATGATGTACACGGGGCGTGCGAGCGCCCCCGGAGGCAGGGCAGGGGACGGCGTATCCCTCGGCCTGACCGAATGCCTGTGCGCACTCGGTTTCGAGGCGGGCCGCATGAAGACCGGAACGCCCGCGCGCATCGACGCCCGCAGCGTGGATTTCACGGCATTCGAACCCCAGTACGGCGACGAAAACCCGTCTAAATTTTCATTTCTTCCATCCAGCAAAAGCGTTACCGACCAGGTACCCTGCTACCTCGTTCACACGACACCCGAAGTCCACGACACGCTGCGGGAAGGGTTTGCGGATTCGCCGCTTTTCAACGGTACGATACAGGGCATCGGGCCGCGTTACTGTCCCAGCATCGAAGACAAGCTCCGGACATTCGCAGGCAAGGAATCGCACCAACTGTTTCTCGAACCGGAAGGAAGAAATACCAACGAATATTATTTGAACGGATTTTCTTCCTCGCTGCCTCTGGAAATACAAATCAGGGCGCTGTCCAAAATACGGGGATTCGAGCAGGTACACATCTATCGCCCCGGATATGCGATAGAATACGACTATTTTCCACCGACACAGCTGAAACATACGCTCGAAACGAAACGGGTAACGAATTTATATTTTGCCGGACAAATCAACGGAACGACCGGTTACGAAGAAGCCGCGGCTCAGGGGCTGATGGCCGGCATCAATGCTGCACTGAAAATACAGGGAAAAAATCCTTTCGTATTGGGCAGGGACGAAGCCTACATCGGCGTACTGATTGACGACCTCGTCACCAAAGGGGTGGACGAGCCCTACCGCATGTTTACGAGCCGAGCCGAATACCGCATCCTGCTCCGGCAGGACAATGCAGACCTGCGGCTCACCCCGAAGGCGATAGAACTCGGTCTCGCCTCAAAAGAGCGTCGGGAAGCATTCGAACGGAAAAGTCGCCTGACACAATGCCTAATCGAATTCATCCGCCGAAGAAGTGTTGGGAAAGAAGAAATTAACGATTATTTATATTCCGTAAATACGAATCCGCTCGAACAGGGACGCAAGTTGTATGACATTCTTTTGCGGAACGGCGTCACCATAAAGGAACTGGCAACTGTCCTGCCCGACCTCGGCACGTATATCGAAGAGAACGGTATCGATGAAGAAATCATAGAAGAAGCCGAAATACAAATCAAATACCGCGGCTACATCGAACGCGAACGCTTCATCGCCGAAAAAATGCGGCGCTTGGAAAACATTCGGATTCGACCGAATTTCGATTACGAATCCTTGACTTCACTGACCATCGAAGCCCGACAAAAACTGAGCCGGATTAAACCGGAAACTATCGGACAAGCATCGCGCATTCCGGGAGTATCCCCGGCCGACATCAACGTACTGCTCGTTTATTTCGGCCGATAACAACCATTCACCGAAACATAAGGATGTTCCACGTGGAACATCCTTATTTATTGCTGATGCGCCACAATCATACCAAAACCCATCAACCCTCTCTCCAACTAAAACTCAAAAACAGAAACACATTCGATTATACAAAAGCATCGACTGTTCCACGTGGAACAATACTACATAATCCTATAAAACAAGGAGGGCGAAAACTCCGCCCTCCTAACAACACAAAAATTGTTTTTATTTGTCAGCAATCTTGGCCCACGTATCTTTCAGTCCGACCGTTCGGTTGAATACCATGCGACCGGGTTTCGAGTCCGGGTCCACACAGAAATATCCGACACGTTCGAACTGGAATTTATCGCCTACAGCAGCACCTGCAAGCGACGGTTCAATGTAACCGGTACGTACAACGATGGATTCGGGATTGAGGTAATCGAGGAATGTCTTGCCTTCCTCCACATCATTGGGGTCTTCCTTCGTAAACAGATTGGAATAAAGCCGCATTTCCGCTTCTTCGGCATGGGGTACCGATACCCAATGTATGACACCTTTAACACGACGCCCATCGGAAGAGGAGCCACCGCCCGACTGTGGGTCGTACGTACAGCGCAGCTCCGTTACCTTTCCGTCTGCATCTTTTATAACCTCCTCGCATTTAATAAGATAGGAATAACGCAGCCGTACTTCGGTACCGGGAGCGAGCCGGTAATACTTTTTGGGCGGCTCTTCCATGAAATCCGTGCGTTCGATATAAATTTCACGCGAGAAGGGTACTTTCCGCGTACCGGCCGACGCATCCTCCGGATTGTTGACGGCATCGAAAAGCTCCTCCTGTCCTACCGGGTAATTCGTTATCGTCACTTTCAGCGGGTCGAGCACGGCCATACGCCGTTCGGCCGTTTTATTCAAGTCTTCGCGTACACAGAACTCCAGCAGCGAAAGGTCGATGACATTATCCCGTTTCGCCACACCCACCCGTTCGGCGAATGCCCGTACCGCAGCAGGGGTATATCCCTTGCGGCGTATGGCAGAAATCGTAGGCATCCGCGGGTCATCCCAACCATCAACTATTTTATTTTCAACTAATTGCAGTAACTTCCGCTTGCTCATCACCGTATAGGTTAGGTTCAGCCGTGCAAATTCGTACTGGTGACTGGGAAAGATACCGAGTTTTTCGATGAACCAGTCGTACAGCGGGCGGTGCACGTCGAATTCGAGCGTACAGATGGAATGAGTTATCCGCTCGATGGAATCACTCTGCCCATGCGCGAAGTCGTACATGGGATAAATGCACCACCGATTGCCCGTACGATGATGCCCCGTATGCAGAATGCGGTACATAATCGGGTCGCGCAGCAGCATGTTGGGGTGAGCCATGTCGATTTTGGCACGCAACACCTTTTCCCCGTCGGCGAACTCGCCCGCCCGCATGCGGGCAAACAGGTCGCGGTTCTCCTCAACGCTCCGGTTGCGCCAGGGGCTCTCTTTCCCCGGAACGGTTACCGTACCGCGTGTAAGGCGTATTTCCTCCTGCGACTGGTCATCCACATAAGCCAATCCCTTTTCAATCAGTTCCACGGCCCATGCGTAAAGCTGTTCGAAATAGTCCGAAGCATAGTGTTCTTCGGCCCATTGGAACCCGAGCCACCGGATGTCTTCCTTGATTGAATCGACGTATTCCACATCCTCCTTTACCGGGTTGGTATCGTCGAAACGGAGGTTGCACAATCCTCCGTAACGTTCCGCGAGACCGAAGTTCAGGCAAATACTCTTGGCATGGCCTATATGCAGGTATCCGTTGGGCTCCGGCGGGAAACGGGTATGTATCCTGCCGTCCACGGTATTCAGATGATTCTCTATTATCTCTTCGAGAAAGTTGAGCGGACGTTCCTTGCCGGAGGCCGCTCCATTGTCGTTAGCTGTCATAATGGTCGCTTGTTTCGTGCAAAGTTAAGATTTTTGACGTTTTATTGATTCCATTTCTCGCAGGCGCGGCTGGCCGCTCCTGTCCGGTTCGAACCGGTGCACCGCGATACAGCAATCAACTTTCCGGAACGACCGGATACCGGGGCCGGCAGATGAATGCAATAACACGAATTTTTTCGGCATGCAAACTGCTGGCATGCTGCGAAAGTAACATGCAGGTAACTATGTGTGTTTTTCGTAACCTATTGTTTTTATATCGTAACAGTTTACTTTTGCTTCATCGGAAAAGAGACATACCCATAAAAGATTAAGGTCATGAAACGAATCGAAAAGATTGCGGCTGCGGAAAACTTCAGCGCAATCAGCGTAGGAAAATTAAGCGAACTGAACGACTACGTTCTGGAACTCGGCCCTGACATGAAAATACCCGGCAAGGTATTCGGCGGTTCCGCCATACAGACCACCGGCGGGGAGTTCTCCTTCCAGTCGTTTCTGCCCGGCACGGAAACCGGTTTTTTGCATACCCACAAAGACCACGAGGAGCTCTACTTCTTCCTCAGCGGAACGGGCGAATTTCAGGTAGACGGCCGGATATTCCCCGTATCGGAAGGAAGCGTCGTACGGGTCGCACCGGCAGGGAAACGCTCGGTACGCAACAGCGGCAGCCGACCGCTCGTCATGCTCTGCGTGCAGTACCGAAACGGCACATTCACGGAAGCGGATGCCGACGACGGCACAATCCTGCAAGAACCGGTGAAGTGGTAATATCCTTTCATCCGACATGGAGCGGTTCCGCATATACGGTACCGCTCCATGCTTTCACTGTCCGCATCATCATGCGGCGGTTTTCCCCGCCACGAATGCGAGACGGCAGGGTTCGGGCAGAAAACGACCGCTGTCGGTACATCCGGCCCCCGTTTCCTTGCCGCATGCCGCCCGCATGACATCGTATCCTCGCAGCGCGGCCCTATTGCAGCAGGCCGGCAGGTTTCGCTCCGGTCGGGATACATCCGTCCTGCGTCCCGCGGCATCAGAATCCTTTTTTCGCAATCGCCCACGCCATACGGTTGTAAAATGCGTGCAGGGCAGGGCGCAGGGCAGGGGGTATTCGGTTCAACACATACAACTTGCGCCAGCCCCTGCGGTACATCTTCGTATAGGCGAAGAACCGTTCGGTGCGCAGACCGAAATCGGTATCGCCCTTCGCAGCGAGCGTCAGCGCCTTCCCGATGGCGCACCGGGCGACGTACTCGTTGCGGAACGAGTTCCCCTCTTCCGGACGGTAGCAATCCTCGAAAGAATACGCCGTCCGTTCCGGAGTATAGATTCCCGCAGAACGGTTGGACGCGGTGCGGCTGTACAGCACGAGCGGCACAGGAGTAAAGCAGATGTCGTACCGGCTTGCGAGCCGAATCCAGAAATACAAGTCCTCTCCTATCTTCATCCCTTCCGGAAAGCCGCCCGACTGCAGAAAGACATCGCGCGGAACGACCGTAGCCGAAGGCTGGCAAATGTAGCTGCGCATCGCTTCCCGGAAAAAGTCCGGAATCACCCCCTCCCGTTCGGGATGCACGTTGGGATAGACCCGCCCGTCGCTCACGATATCGAATGCCGCGGCATAGGCACCGCAGCCCGGATACGCCGCAATCATTTCCGCCATTTTTTCGAGATAACCCGGCCGCCAGCAGTCGTCGGCATCCAGAAACGCAAGGTGCGTCCCCCCGGCCAACGCAGCACCCCGGTTGCGCGCAGCGGAAACACCCGCATTCTCCTGCGACACGAGCCTTATCAGCGGCGAGGCAAGCGCCCGCACCGCATCGGCGCCGCCGTCCGTGGAACCGTCGTCCACGACGATGATTTCGCAGGGCAGCAGGCGCTGTGTCAGTACCGAACCGAGTGCGGCACCTACTTCCCGCTCCTTGTTGTAGAGCGGCACAATCACCGAGAATTCAACGTTCATAGGAAGATTTTTCGGGCAGCAGTGCCGTGAAGATACCCTTCAACGCAAGACGTACCGCCTCCGTATCGCGTATGTCGTTGCTGTCGTTCATGCAGACCATCGCATATCTTCCGGAAAGAATATCCCGTTCCAACTGCGGCATGCCCGATTCCGAAAGAGCAACCAATTTCGTATCCTTCATTCCGACCGGTGCGAACCGGCCGGAGGCGAGCTGTTCGTAACGCACGAGCCACTGCGAAAGGTCGGTAACCGACCGGAAACGGCTGCGGCAGGTGGCGTCGAGCAGGGCGTATTCCTTCTTCCACAAGGTCTCGAACGTATCCTTCCGAAAAGGCTGGGGCATGTGGAAATCCCTGAATCCCGTAAAAAAACTCCACGGCAAGAGCATCAGCGTCTTGAGCATGTCTGCTGCCGGATAGTGCCGGCTGAACCACTTGCCCGCATTGCGCCGCACGCACGTCCGCTTGTCGTACCGTCTGTTTACGACGGCCAAACATTCGAGAATATTGTGTCCGACCCTTTCGGCCGGAATGACGGCGAGACGCGCCTCGTCCCGCGGCAGGCCGCCGAGGAAAAACCGTTCCGGCCCGACCGGACGGCACAGGAACGTGTCGTCGTTGAAATAGACGAACCGTTCGGCAAGTCCTTCGATACGGTGCATGTTGAGTTCTATCGGACACGAACTGAACGTGGGCAAATACGCCTGCGGCATGTAATCGGTATGCCGCACCACATGCAGTTTCGGATGGGCGGTATCGAGCCATGCAGGCAAATGGCCCCACGTGACGAAATGTACCCGATGCACCCAAGGCGCAAACCGTTCCACGGCGCGGAACCAGTAACGCAGCGTGCCCCAGTCGCGGTAACGCTCCACGGAAGCATCGGACGCACCGTTCGCTCCCCGTGCGCCGGCAGCCTCCGTGCATCCGCACAAATCCCTGTATTTCCGGAACTCCCTGCACCAGGCCGGGTCGCTTCCGTCCACCCAGGGAATCACGAAATCTATATCGTACCTTTCAGCCTCCATAAACCGAAAACGATTGATTACGCTCCGACCCGTATCGGCTTCCTGCCGTCAGAATCTGTAATACATGGTGAAAAAAGCGGAAAAACCGGGCCTGCCCGACAGTTCGTCCGACATCCGGGTAAGGGGACAGTATCCCGTAAAGCTCACGCCCACGTGGTCTATATTCCAACCGACCGTCATCGATATGCCGCCCTCGTGTCTGTTGCATGCGACCGGCCCGCCGTCCAGAAGGGTATCGAAAACATAAGCATAATAACCGCCCACGCCCGCATATGCGTAGTAATCATCGTCCACGCTCGTTTTCAGTATCAGGTTCACCGGCACGGTCAGCGACGGCGATACCAACTTGCGGAACGAATCGGTAACTATCAGTTCTCCTGCACCGTTCTGCTGCGGATAACGGAACGTACGGTGGTTGTAGAGGACTTCCGGACGAATGGCGAACAGCTTGCCGATATTGAACTGCACGAAAAGGCCTGCATTCCACGAAAAGCGCGCGGCCCCGTTCACGGCGGCCCTGCTGCCGTATTTCATGTTCGATGAACCTATCGAAGCGCTCACGGCGAATTCCACGGGCCGTATCCCCTCGTTCCGCCTACGGAGTTTTTCGGAAGGAACGATTTCGTCCCGGTTCGCCATGTCGCAAGCCAGTGCGACGACATATTCCGTAATGAGTGCCAGTCCGTCGTAATCGATTTTGTCCGCCGTATCTTCGGGTTTATGATAGGGCGATTTCGTGCCGGTGGTAAGCAGTACCGCAGGTACGTTCGCCGCGGCGAACGAATCGTGGTCGGAACCGGTAAACGGACTGCCGCCGCCGTTCATCGGTTTTACGGTCAAACCGGCGGGGCAGGGGATGGAGGCTATCGTCTCTTTCCAGCCGTACAGCGAACCGGCATTCTGGATTTCGAGGCATCCCGCCTGCCGCAGCCAACCCACCATGTCGATGCTGGCCATGAACTTCACCCGGTCTATCTCCATGTTGTCGGCCATGGCCGCGGAGCCGTAAAGTCCGATTTCCTCCGCATCGAATGCGGCGATGAGCACGGTTCGTTTCAACTGTCCCTCCCGCTGTTTCAATTGCCGCGCCGCTTCGATGAGGACGGCCGTTCCCGACGCATTGTCGTCGGCACCGTGGTATACCACCGTATCCCCGCCGCGGACGCGATAGCCGATGTGGTCGTAATGGGCGCCCAGCACGATGTATTCGTCGCGCAGTTCGGGGTCGCTGCCGGGAATGAATCCCACCACGTTCGCATACCGTCCCGAATATTTCTCGAACCGTTGCAGGAACGATTTGCCGCCCTCGCGGTTCGAACCGGGATAGAGACCGATTTCCTCGAACTGCGATACCACGTAGGACGAAGCGAGCTCCCCCTGGTCGGTACCCGCCCTGCGGCCGAGCATTCGGTCGGAAGCGAGCGTATGAACGTGTTCTTCGAGACTGGAACGGATATCAGCCGCAGACTCCTGTGCCCGGCCCACTGCTGCCCAGAACGACAGCAACAGCGCCGCCATTACGAACTTTTTTCCCATAAGACTTGTATCAATCGGTTGCTACATCGACCTAAAGATACGAAAAACCGGAGAGGAAACTGCCTTCCGTCTCCGGTTTTCGGTATTTTTCCCGCTCGCCGGCTATTCGGCCATAATCAGGAAATAATTCTTCTTGCCCTTCTGCACGACCAGATACCTGCCCGCTATCAGGTCGGAGACGGATACGATGCGGTCGGACGACGCCACCTTTTCCTTGTTCACGGAAACGCCCCCGCCCTGTATGAGTTTGCGCAGTTCGCTCTTCGAGGGGAAAACGGGACACTTCTCCACGCACAATTCCGTCAGGGCGATGCCAGACTCCAGTTCGGAACGACCGATACGGTACTGGGGTACCCCTTCGAATACCTGCAGGAGCGTCTGCTCGTCGATGCGGCGCAGGGCTTCCGTCGTGGCGCCTCCGAAAAGGATGGCGGATGCTTCCACGGCCTTTTCGTACTCTTCCCGCGAATGAATCATGCAGGTCAGTTCGCGAGCGAGCGTTTTCTGCAACCTGCGTTCGTGAGGCGCCGCGTCGTGTTCCGCCACGAGCGCTTCGATAGTCTCCCGGTCGAGAAACGTGAATATCCTGATGTAGCTCCTGGCATCTTCGTCGCTCACGTTCAGCCAGAACTGGTAGAAACGGTATGGCGACGTATAGCGGGCATCGAGCCAGATATTGCCGCTTTCGGTTTTTCCGAACTTGGTTCCGTCCGCCTTCTTGATGAGCGGGCAGGTCATGCCGTACGCCTGTCCGTCGTCGATGCGGCGGATGAGCTCCACACCGGTGGTGATGTTGCCCCATTGGTCGGAGCCGCCCAACTGGAGCCGACAGCCGTAGTTCCGGTAAAGCTGCATGAAATCGTAGCCCTGTACGAGCTGGTAGGTGAACTCCGTGAACGACATGCCGTCGCCCTCGCCGTTAAACCGTTTCTTCACGGAGTCCTTCGCCATCATGTAATTGACCGTAATGTGCTTGCCTATGTCCCGGATGAACTCCAGGAATCCCATCCCCTTCATCCAGTCGTAGTTGTTCACCAGCACGGCCGCATTGGGCTGCGGCGAATCGAAATCGATTAACCGGGAAAGCTGCCGCTTAATCGCCTCCTGGTTGCGGTGCAGGGTCGCCTCGTCGAGCAGGTTGCGCTCCAGCGACTTACCCGAAGGGTCGCCTATCATGCCCGTCGCACCTCCCACGAGGACGATGGGCCGGTGGCCGCAGCGCTGGAAATGACGCAGTATCATCACGCCCACCAGATGTCCTATATGGAGCGAATCGGCCGTTGGGTCGAATCCGAGGTATGCCGTCGCCATGCCCTCCCTGAGGTATTCTTCGGTGCCGGGAATCATGTCGTGCACCATTCCCCGCCATTTCAGTTCTTCTACGAAATTCATCGATACCGTTTATTGTTCGTGTTTGTAGCTGCAAATATAGGCCGCTTTCGGACAAAGGTCAAAACCCGGCCGCATCCGCGAACGGCATGCGCCATCCTACTGCGCCGCACTATCCGACACCGGATTCCGGCACCAGGGACGCAGACCGCATTCCCCGCAACTGGGCTTCCGCGCCGTACAGACATAACGTCCGTGCAGTATCAGCCAGTGGTGCGCGGTCGGAAGCAGGTGCGACGGTATGTGTGCCGTAAGCTGTTGTTCGGCCTGAAGCGGCGTTTTGGCATTCTTCGTCAGGCCGAGCCTGCGCGAAATGCGGAACACGTGGGTATCCACGGCCATGACTTCCCGGTGGAACGCTACGGACCCCACCACATTGGCCGTCTTCCGGCCCACTCCGGGCAGTTTCTGAAGCTCTTCCACAGTGTCCGGCACCGTTCCGCCGAAGTCGCTCATCAACTTGCGGGCCATCGCCGCCAGGTTCCGGGCCTTGTTGTTCGGATAGGATATGCTTTTTATGTAGGGAAATATATCCTCAGGACCGGCCTCGGCCATGGACTGCGGCGTGGGAAAACGCTCGAACAGTGCCGGAGTGGTCATGTTCACCCGCTTGTCGGTACACTGCGCAGAAAGTATCGTGGCGACGAGCAGTTCGTACGCGGAACCGTAATGCAGTTCCGTTTCCGCCACCGGCATGTGTTCCGAAAACCAACCGATAACGCCTTCGTATCGCTCTTGAATAGTCATACCTCTTCCGTATTCCGTCCGCACCGTCGCATGACGCGGCAGCGCCCCTTTCATTTCATATACACTTCGAGTACGGTACCCCTGCCCGTCAGTACGGCTTCGTCTATCTCTGCCGGCAGGAGGATGCTCCGCAGCGCCGTCAATTCATCGCTTCCCCCGTCGGTATCCAAATGCACGCTCCCTTCCGTACAAATATAGGCGACGAAACTGTCCAACGCCGCATAATCGCGCCGCATCGTACCGTCCACATGCATTACGGCCGTCGTAAAAAACGGCGAGGAAACTACCTCCTTCACCGTACCGGGAGCGGTAACGCCCGACCGGAAATACTCCTTTCCGTACCCGAAATCGATGGCGTCGGTCGCTTCCGCCGTATGGAGTTCACGCGGGCGGCCGTCTTCTCCGAGACGCCCCCAGTCGGATATGCGGTACGTGATATCGGAAGTCTCCTGTATTTCGGCCACGAGCAAACCGGGGCCGATTGCATGCACCGTTCCGGCAGGTATGTAATAGACATCGCCGCGCCGTACTTCGTAACGCATGAGCAAATCGGTGAGCGTTCCGTCGGCAACCGCCTTCAAATATTCCTCCCGCGTTACCGGGCGGTTGAAACCGACATACAAATAAGCACCCGGCTCGCAGTCCGCCACGTACCACATCTCGGTCTTGCCGCGGCTGCCGTGCCTTTCTTCGGCAAGCTCGTCGTCCGGATGCACCTGCACGGACAGGACATCGTGCGCGTCGATGAACTTGACCAGTATCGGAAACTCTGTCCCATACGCATCGTATACCCTGTCGCCCACCAAATCCCCCATGTACACTTCGATGAGTTCCTCAAGATTATTGGATTTCAGGAAACCGTTTGCAACGACCGACACGTCGCCGGGGACGCCGGACAGTTCCCAGCTCTCGCCGATGCGGCCCGCCGGTGCGGCCCTTTTGGCGGCGGACTTTCCGGCCGCCTTGACAAGCCGGTCGCCGCCCCACAGTCTGGACTTCAAAATAGGTTTGAATTTCAACGGATAAAGCATGGTCATCGTCATTAAAACAGGACATATCCCTACCTGCAAAATTACAAAAATATCATCCGAAACGACTGCCCCCGGACAATATTCGCAAAACGGTCCCGAATAACGCTTTACCGTTGCACTTCTGGGCGAAGTGCAGGCAGAATTGCGACCCGGATTTTTTATTTCCGGTAAAATGCGTAACTTCGTCTATTGCCTGTTTCGGAAAAACGCGGGATGAATAGAGGCAACGTTTTGTTTATGAAAGACTTGAACGCCAAAATCGAAACGCTTAAAGGATATCTGTCCGGACCTCCGAAGAACATCGCCATACTGGCGCATACCAATCCGGACGGCGATGCCATCGGTTCTTCGCTCGCATGGGCTGCAGTGATGCGCTCCCTCGGCCACAGCGTCCGGTGTCTGGTACCCAACCGGTATCCCGGCTTCCTGTCCTGGATGCCGGGCATCGAACATGTCATCATCGCCAAGGAAGCGAACGAAAAAGCCGTCGAGGCAATCGACGGCGCCGACATCATTTTCTTCCTCGACTTCAACCGGATTGACAGGCTCGAAAACCTCAGCCGCCACATCATCGACAACCGGAAAGCGGTCCGGATACTCATCGACCATCACCTCGACCCACCCGTGGAGGAATATTCGCTGGTATTTTCGGACTCCACATCGTGTTCCACATCCTACCTCGTCTACCGGATTACGGAAAAACTGACCGGACTCGACGTTTTCGATAAGGAGGCGGCCGAATCGCTGTATGTCGGCATCATGACCGACACGGGCAACTTTTCGTTCAGCTTTCTCACCCCCGGTCTTTTCCGGGCCGTTGCGGGTCTGATTGAGAAAGGAATCGACATTCCCGATATCAATTCGAGGGTCTACAACTCGTACAGCGAAGGACGGGTAAGGCTCCTGGGTTACGTGCTGCTCCACAAGATGCGCATGATAGAAGGCGGACGTGCCGCATACATCGCACTCAAGGAGAACGAAATGCGCAGGTTCGACTTCCAGGTGGGGGACAGCGAGGGATTCGTCAATTACCCGCTCACCATCGCTTCGGTACAGATGTCGGCCATGTTCATCGAAACCCACAGGTTCATCCGTATCTCCTTCCGCTCGCGCGGCGATGTGGACGTCAGCCTCTTCGCCGCGAAATATTTCAACGGCGGCGGCCACAAGAATGCCTCCGGCGGAAAATCGTACGACACCATCGAAAAGACCGTCGAAAAATTCGAAAAGGCCGTAACCGAATTCTTTCATCCGGAGCGAAACGAACGGTAAGCATTTCCGGCCCGTATCCGGGGCCGTATGCCGGAAACGATACCGCCCCCGGAAGCTATCGTACCATTCCGGCCCTTCTCGCACACAACCCACCGCAGGTACAACCGCAACGTAAACCCGGCGGCCGTGGTATATGCCGCAATCAATCGGTTGCTGCCGGCCATCGCGAAAAGGTACGGAACAAGCCCTTCCGAACCGTTGCTCCGTAAGCGCTTCGCATTGCCAGACACCGTCGCGCAGCTATTCCGAAAACCGCAACACCGCCTTTACGGCCTGTTTCAGGCAGCATCAGACGTTGGGCGGAATTTCATCGAATCATTTATATCGATATATTGACCGGGATGCGATGCAGCCATGCCCCTGCGCATGGGAACATGTAGTCTGCATGAAGATTCAAACACGTCCGAAACTCAGCTCCCTGCCACAGCTCCGGCATTCGTCCGCCCGGCAAGCGGATGTCAGAACTGAAGCACCGATTTTACGGGAGCCACTCTTTCGAGCCGTGCCCTGGCGCCTATGTCCGTGATTTCAGCCAGGAAGACGAATTCGCGTACCCGCACCGGAAGCATGCCGCACGGTGTCTCTACCGTCAGCTTGTTCAACTCGACGGCCATACCTTCGGCCGTCCCGCCGGTAGCGAGCACGTCGTCGAAAACGGTAATGTCTATCGCCCCGTCACCGGGCCGTGCGGCCTTCAGGTCCGATTTGCGGAAATAAAGGCTGTCGTCGCCGTATTCCTTCATAATCGGTATCTTCACTAAGTCTCCGGCATCGTAGGGCAGCTTGCCGTTCTTACGGAAAATGACGAGGCTTTCGGCACCTCCCGGTACGGTAAGCAGCGGGGAGGAGAACAAGAAACCGCGCGCTTCGGGCGCCGCGACGTTCGGGAATGCAATGCGCGCGGCTATTTCCTTCACTAAAAAGGTGAAAACCTCCGCATCGCCGAGCAACGGCAGCAGGTCGATAAATACGATGCCTTCTTTGGGAAAATCCCTGTAAAATCTGATTCGGTTCCGTACGGTTTCCAGCGTCATGTCCCTGACGCGCCCTGTTGAGCGGCGCGGCTCCAAAGGTAGGGATTTTCCGCATCATATTCAAACGGCGCGATTCTGCACGGAAAACGGAAGGAACGGTCTATTTCGACATGGAGAGCATGTTGCGGATGGAACCTTCCGCCCGGCGTCTCACCTTCTCGTCGATGACCACTTCGGGACGTTCGAGGCGCAGCACATCGTAAATCTTTTCGAGCGTAACCAGCTTCATGTATTCGCAGTCGTTGCAGCCGCAGGTCGAATCCGTCGGGGGAGCAGGAATGAATACGACATCGGGATACTTCTCCCGCAATTCGAACAGAATGCCCGATTCGGTAGCGATGATGTATTCTCCGCCGCCGTCCGTTCCGACGAAATCGATAATGGCCGCTGTACTCCCCACGAAATCGGCTGCCAACAGAACGGGTTTCCTGCATTCGGGGTGGGCGAGTACCTTGGCGCCGGGATGTTCCTTTTTCAGTTCCAGAATTTTCTCAAGCGAGAATTTCTCGTGCACGTGGCAGGCACCGTCCCACAGCACGATATCGGCACGGCCGGTCACCCGCTTGATATAGTCTCCGAGGTTGCGGTCCGGGGCGAAGATGATTTTCGTCTCGGCAGGAAGCGATTCGATGATGCGCACCGCATTGGACGACGTGCAGCAAATGTCCGTCAGCGCCTTCACATCGACCGACGTGTTCACGTAAGCCACCACCTTATGGTCGGGATACCGGTCCAGGAAACGGCGGAACTCCTCCGCGCTGCAGGAATCCGCAAGGGAACATCCAGCCTGCGGGTCGGGAATCAGTACCTTCTTGTCCGGGGAGAGCACTTTGGCGGTCTCGGCCATGAAATGGACGCCGGCGAACACGATGATGTCCGCATCGGTTGCGGCCGCAGCCTGCGACAAGGCGAGGGAATCTCCGATGAAGTCGGCGACCTGCTGTACTTCCGGCCTCGTATAATAGTGGGCGAGTATCACGGCGTTCTTTTCCTTTTTCAGCGCCGCGATTTTGTCCGCCAGGGTATGGTTGTCAACCATGTTTTTATTTTTTTATTTATTCCTTAATTTAATTTAA
>DXFY01000026.1 GCA_019114205.1 Candidatus Tidjanibacter gallistercoris
GCGGGGAGAGAAAGTGCTAGCCTATTACGTCTATTTGGGCGGTAACAACACCTCGGATTTCAATGTTCGGGCGAACGTTCATTACCGGCTCAATATCTTGATTTTAGGCGATAAGGAGGTGGACACTCGCATCTCCTCCTATACGCTGCGCGTCCGGGATGATTTCGACGACTACAATTACGGCGGCTACTGCCTGTTGGATGGCACGCGCTATCTCTATATCAATGTGGACAGCCCCGACGGTACAGCTCCGACGCGGGGACGGCTGGAAGTCCTTTCGGGCGATCTGAGCTGTTTTACATTCAATTACGGAGATAAAGGTGTCGTCCATGATTTCGATCTGTACGATTCCACCGGCGAGAATGCCTACGAAATGGAGTATTACACGCCGGTTTACACGCCGGAAAATTCGCTTCTGTCTTACCGCATCACGCTGACCGACGCCCTCGGCTTCACGCAACGTTACGACTTCTCGCACCGCATGGCCAACGCCGCCATCATCCGTACCAACGGTGAGGGAAGCATCCGGGTCGAGAAGGCGCTTCATGTCGAAACGGAGTCCGAAGGTTCGGGAGAACGAACCGTGGCGCTCTGCATGGAAAACTGCACGCTCACGGCCATTCCCGCAACGGGTACAATGTTCGACGGCTGGTACGACGGTCCGCAGGAGTACGGTCATCTGCTTTCGACTGAGCAGACCTATGAATACGTTCCACTCGGACCGCTTCGCCATATATACGCCGTGTTTCAGCCCGCAACCACGGCGTTGGATGCCGACGGCACGGCCAACTGCTACATTGCCCGTTCGCTGAATACCGTCTACTCGTTCGATGCTGCAACGATGGGCAACGGCCGTACGACGACGAACCTTTGGCCGTCGTCGCTGTCGGGCGTCGCAGCCCGCGTATTGTGGGAGACGGGGACATCGAGCAGGACCGTCATCAGGGATGCAGTTTATGAAAACGGACGGATCGTCTTCACGACCGGCTCCGCACGCGGCAACGCCGTGATCGGCCTTTTCGACGCTTTGAGGAATTGTATCTGGTCGTGGCATATCTGGTCGGTGGATTACGATATCGAGGCCACGGCCCAGACCTATGCTTCGGGAGCCGTCTTTATGGACCGCAACCTCGGAGCGTCGACGACCGACTGCACGCAGCCCGCATCGCGGGGGCTCTACTACCAGTGGGGACGCAAAGACCCGTTCCTCTATCCTGCGACCTGTCAGGAGACTGTCAAGCGTGCCGATGCGGTCTATGCCGACGGATTCGAATATTCCGAGAACGATCCCCGGAGTGCGGCGTCTCCGTATGAGGTGATGTCCTTAGCATGGTCGGTGTCGCATCCTACGACCTATATGAACGGCGTGTTTTACGAGGATTGGGAAGAGTGGGCCTCCTCGGCGGACTGGCTCTACGACCACCGTCCGAACCTCTGGGGCAACATGACGACCGGAATGAACAATATCAGCCGGACCAGCCATAAATTCATCTACGATCCGTGCCCTCCGGGCTGGAAAATCCCCTGTGCCGAAGATTTTCTCGGAATAGAACGGGTAAGTCAGACGATGCCTTACTACGTTACGGTCCGTTACGATGGAAGCGGTACGACACGCATTCCGCTGGGCGGCACTTTTTCCGAGGGCAGGTACATGGCCAACGGACAGACCGGGCGGCTTTATACCAACAATCCCTATCACTACAAATGGGAAAGCAACTCCTCCGTATTCTCCGACATAAGCTGTACCTCGATCTGTTTTTCGACAGGAAGCGCACCCTATATCGGCACCACGGATTATTACCGCTATGCGGCCAATCCCGTACGATGTATCAAAGAATAAGCAAGCCGTCTTCCCATGAAAAAACAAGGAATCATTCTGTTCATGCTGCTGACCGCGGCTCTGTGGGGAGCACCCCGCAAGGCTGCGGCACAGATCTTCGCCGTAAGAGCCAACGCCCTTGCGGCATGCAGCGGGACGCTGAACGTCGGGGCCGAAACGGCCCTGACGGACAACTGGTCGCTGGAGTTGTCCGGCTACTGGAATCCGGTGAAAACCGCATCCCTTTCGATGAACTTCCACGCTGTGCAGCTCGGCGGCCGCTACTGGTTCTACGAATCCTTCGTCGGGCATTTTATCGGTCAGCACTTCACCTATGTCGGCTACGACCTCGGAAGCCGCACAAAACGCTATAAAGGTCATGCCTACGGTTTTGGTGTCAGCTACGGATATGCGTGGATGCTCTCGAAACGATGGAATATCGCTCTGGAAGCCGGTGTCGGACTTTACCGCACGAAAGACACGTGGCGCGACCCCACGGTCTCGGACTGGGAGGATGAATACATCTACCGTTACCGACGCTGGACGCTGGCGCCCTCTAAAATGGAATTGTCGTTTTCCTATATTTTCTAACCATTATGAGCATACGGAAAATTATATCGGCAGGAATCCTCACCGGCGTATTGTATGCGATGTTCGGCTGCTCGGTGGCCGGGCGGCTGGAACGGCGGCATGCCGCGGCTTCGCTCTCGCAGCTTACCCGCGCCGAACGGCAGCAGCAGGACTGCCGCCCGCAGGTTGTAAAACTTCAGCGCGACAGCAATACGTTCTATCTCGCCCCGGTCGATACGCTTGTCGACGGAGAGCGCGTCATGGCCCTTCAGATCGAGCAGGTAACGGTCACCTCACGCATGCGGTCGATTCCGGAACGCAACGGGCGTGTCGTACTGGATTTCATCGTGACGCTTCCGAAACAGTTGTTGGGCAAGAGCCGCAGCATCGTAATCACACCGATACTTCACAAACCCGACGAATCCGTACCGCTCGAAGATCTGGTGATCCGCGGCGGCCGCTTCTCGCTACTGCAAGAGCGTGACTACTGGCAGTACGAGACCTACGTCGAACGATTCCGTCCCGATACCGTGGGGCGCGAGGTGGCTTTCAACCGTTTCGTGAAGTTTCCTTATCCGGAAGACGCCCGGCTCGATTCGCTGATCGAAGGGCGGAGCACCGTCACGTATTACTATTCCCAAGCGATTAAGACCGATGAGACCTCGAAGAAGATGATGGTAACGCTTCAGGGGCAGGTCTTGGCCGTGGACGACAGCGCCTACAGCCTGCCGCCGTCGGATACATTGAGCTATGTCGTATCCTCGATGCTCTCCTTTGTCGATACTATGCCGCGTTACCGCATCAAGGTCATCGACAAGTTCGTAACCGTCGAAGACCGCAACTACATTCAGTTCTTCGTGGGCGATACCCGCGTGGTCGATACGCTGGGCGACAATCGACGGCAGCTGGACAAGATCACCTCCCTGATGCGGCGGATCGTCGAACAGCAGGAATTTTACGTCGATACCATCACGCTGACAGCAGCATCGTCTCCGGAAGGAGCCTACGCTTTCAACGAACGACTTTCGCAAGGACGGGCCGAGGCATTGAAACGCTACCTTGTCCGCCGATACGGCAGAAGCATCGACACGATGCTGACCGTGCAGTGGGTGGCCGAGGACTGGACGGAACTGACAAACCGCATCCGAACTGACCGGGAGATCGTAAACCGCGAGGCCATTCTGGAACTGATCGCTGCGGAGAAAAATCCCGACCGCAGGGAACAAATCATCCGGCTGCGGTTTCCCCAAGAGTATGCCTATGTCCGTTCGGTGATCTATCCGCAGCTGCGGGCCGTGAATTTCCGCTACAGCCTGCGCCGTAAAGGAATGGTCAAGGATACGATTCATACTACGGAGCTGGATACGGCTTATACCCGCGGTGTGGAGCTGTTGCGGAAACGCAAATATGCCAAAGCCTTGTACGTTCTCAACGATTACAACGACCGTAATACGGTCGTAGCGCATTTGTCGCTGGGACATGACGAGCGGGCGATGGAGCTGCTCGCCACGATGCCCAAAGATGCCGTGACGGAGTACCTGCGGGCCATCGCCTGCTCGCGGCTGGGGCGCAAGGAGGAAGGCCTCCGCCATTTCCTCGAAGCATGCCGCTTGGACGG
>DXFY01000027.1 GCA_019114205.1 Candidatus Tidjanibacter gallistercoris
GGAGCGATTGCGGGAGGCCGAGGCCGATATAGAAATACAAAAGATTAAATATCAGAGTTATTTAACCAATCCGTATTGCTGGCCAGTAACAAGGGATTTGGCAAAGTCAAATCTCGATTCTGCAATAGAGCGCAAACTGTCTATTGTGTCAGAATTAGACAAGCGAAAATTATCGAGTGTCGTGGATGTAGAAATAAGGTAAGATGCAACCGCAACGTGACAACGACGTTCTGGAAAGTGGGTGTGGTTTGATGCGGCAATAAAAATAGAACACACACCGTTGGCATCTCTTTTTTGCACATAAGGAGGGAATCGTGCGACAGCAAGATACGCGTAAGACCGGGCATCACAAGGAGGTCGGCCGCCATCAGGTTTTCCGATAACGTCCGCACAGACACGGCGGAAGCATAAAAACGCCCGGAGGCCGGAAGCGACCGCAGGCACACAAAACCACCGAACGGACATATGCTTTCTTTTTTGTATCGGACAGATATGCACTATTTTATCGAAACCCGGATATATCGGCACATCCGACCCATAAAGCCCCTCCAACACACATCGGAACCCGGAACCGGAGCAGGGAGCAAGGCAACGGCCTCCGAAATTTCGCGCACCCTTCCGTACCGGATTACGCTGCCCGACACGACCGACCGCCGCGACTCCCATGTGCAGCGGTCTTCTACAAAAAATTCAACCGATACAGCAACAACGAAAGCTGCAAGCAGTTACCGAAAAAAAGAAAAAACGGGCGCGTGTCATACGCCCGATACCGATGCACCTCCTTTTGCCGCCTAATCCACAATCAGACCGTCGCTCATCACGATGCGGCGGTCGCTCATCCTTGCCAGCCCATCATCGTGCGTCACGATGACCACTGTCTGTCCGAACCGGTCGCGCAGCTCGAAAAACAGGCGATGGATTTCCTCCCGGTTTTTCGAGTCGAGGTTGCCCGACGGTTCATCGGCCAAGAGTACGGAAGGGGCATTCATAAGCGCCCGCGCAATGGCCACGCGCTGCTGCTCGCCGCCGGAAAGTTCCGCCGGCTTGTGGTGCTCCCTGTGGGCGAGGCCGAGCATGCCGAGCAGCTCCCGTGCCCGCTCCTCCACTTCGGCCCGGTCGCGGCGGCCGATATAACCGGGCATGCAAACATTCTCGAACGCCGTAAATTCGGGAAGCAAGTGGTGGAACTGGAAAACGAATCCTATCCGTCGGTTTCGGAAATCGGACAGTTCCCGGTCGGAGAGCCGTTCGACCGGAATGCCGTCGATGCGTATGCGACCGCTGTCCGCAGCGCTGAGGGTACCGAGTAGCTGGAGCAGGGTGGTCTTTCCGGCACCGCTCGCCCCCACGATACACACCACCTCGCTCCGGTACACGGTGAGCGAAACTCCCTTCAACACCTCAAGCGGGCCGTAGCTCTTGTGCACGTCCACAGCTTCAATCATCTTATATCCGTCCATGTTCCCTGTAATAATCGAAGAGCCGCACGGTCTGCACGGCCTGCGCGACATCGTGTACCCTCAATATGTCGGCCCCCTGACGGAGGCACTCCCAACCGAGCGCCGTCGTACCGTTCAAAGACTCCTCCGGTGTGATGCCGAGGACGCGGTATATCATCGACTTGCGCGACACTCCGGCGAGCACGGGACAGCCCAGCGCCGTAATCCGTCCCATCCCCGCGAGCAGTTCGTAATTCTGTTCGGTAGTCTTCGCGAATCCGAATCCGGGGTCGAGCACCACGTCGCGTATCCCGGCCTGGCGGGCGGCTTCGAGCCGTCCGGCCAGATAGGCTGCGACCTCCTCCGCAACATCCCCGTATGCCGTACGCCCCTGCATGTCGGCAGGTGTTCCCCGCATGTGCATGGCGATATAGGGAACGCCGTGCCGCGCCGCGACCTCCATAATGTCCGCATCGAATTCGCCGGCGGATATGTCGTTCACGATACACGGGCCGAAGCGCGAAAGCACGCCCTCGGCGACCGCAGCACGGAACGTATCCACCGATACGGGCATCTCCGGAAACTCGTTCCGTATCACCTCCACGGCGAGCGACACCCGGCGCAGCTCTTCCGCCGGAGGAACATCCGCGGCACCCGACCGGGACGAATAGCCGCCTACGTCGATTATCGAGGCTCCCTCGGCGACCGCCCTGCGCACCCGCTCGCGCACGGCCCGCACTTCAGGCGTCCGGCTGCCTGCGAAAAACGAATCCGGCGTCACATTGACGATGGCCATTACGACCGGCCGCCGCAGGTCGAGCGTCCGGCCCCCCACTCTGATTGTCTTCATAAACTGCTCCTGTTCCGTTCGTTCGGGCCGCGCGCGCCGCGCTACGGCCTGCCGTGTCTGAAAATCTCGTCGAGCCGCAGCACCTGTTCCCACAGCAGGTGCCTGCCGTCGTTCACGACGACATAGTCCGCAAGCGCTTCCCTGCCGGCATCGTCCATCTGGCTGCGCATGCGTGCCCTTATCTCCTCCGCCGATGCATGGTCGCGCGCCGCGGCACGTGCCGCACGCAGCTCTTCCGGAGCCGATACGGTGACGACCGCATCCACCTCGCGGTTCAGCCCGCTCTCGAAAAGTACGGCGCTCTCCACCAACACATAATCCGCTGTACACCCTGCCGCCCAACGGCGGAAATCGGCCGTCACCGCCGGATGCACCATCCCGTTCAGCGCGGCCAGGGCAGACGGATTGCCGAACACCTGTGCGGCAAGGTACTTCCTGTCGGGCACCCCGCCGCGGTAACTCGCTGTCCCGAACCGCTCCCGGATGGCTTCTGCGAGGGCCGGGTCGGACGACATGAGGCGCCGCGCCTCCGCATCCGAGTCGTAGACCGGGACGCCCAGCAGGACGAACATGCGGCATACGATACTCTTTCCGCTGCCTATCCCTCCCGTAATGCCGACCTTGAACGGAATGCGGGCATTCATAACTCTATTTCGGGAATGGGCCCGACCGAAAGGAACTTGATGTCGGTATTGCGGGCCGATATCGCATTCTGCAACGAATAGGGCGAAATGACCACCCAGCCGGGATTGATTGCCGACGGCGATACGTCCAAGTCGCTCCAGCTCAGTTCGAGCGGTTTTCCCTTGGAATGACGTTTGGCGAACAGCCGCGTGCCCTGCCCTTCGACCATGCAATCGACCTCGAACACATGGCCGTCCACATTCACCAGTACGGGTATTTCGGCCTGGTAGTTGTACCCCAGCTTGATGGTGTACCACAGCGTGAACGACAGCAGCAGCATGACGAGAAAGGGTACGGAAATGAACTTGCGCAGCCGTTTCCATACGGGAGCCCACACACGTCCGAGCCATGCGGCAAACCGTTGCCACCACGGCCCCATGCGCTGCTCCAACCGTTCCGTAAAGGCGGATACACCGCCTTTACCGGCAGGCGCCGCGTCGCTTCCGCGCTGTTCTTCCGGCACCGGACCGCCGGACTGAATATCGTTGTCAGTCATGTTCCGAATGAATATTTAAACCTTTCGTAGGCCCGACGGACACCCCGCAACATTTACGGCCACCCGTCCCGGCCCTACCGGGAGGCGCGTGCCGCAGGGCACGCCTTGCCCGATACAAAAATAATAGAAAGGCCTGAATAAACGCACCTCCCCGCACTTATTTCTTCGGAATTGTCCCATGCACCCGTTTCGCGAACCGTATGGTTCGCCTCCCTGCGGACAGGCCCGGCCGATAGGCAGCCCCGTCCGTTTTCCGCGCCGAAAGCATGCCTGCCGAAAGGTACGGTGCGGCACTGCGGCCCCTATGCGACAAAGGTGCCGGCTGCCGTCCTGAAGCCGCCCCGCAGTCCGCGGCCGAAATTCCCGTTCGTACACCTGTCCGGACAACCGGGAAGAAGACAGTTGCGTTTCCGATGCGTACACGAATACGGCCGCCCGAACGCAGAAGCCCCGCAACACCCGCCTCCGGCAGCAGGCCGGGCACCGGCAAAGCCGTAAAAAGACCGACGGAAAGGAACAGGCTGCAAGCACCGGCACACCCGGACGGACACAGACAATACCGGCGAAAACGAAAGGGAAACAAACGACAACCGACTGCAAAAAAACAGCCGGACCCCATCCCGCGACAGCGGAACAGACAGGAAAAACGGGGCGAAGATGCGGCAGCAGGAGCGAACCCGGACGCCACGGGCCGCCCCCAAAGAAAGGGCGACTGCGGAGTCCGCATACGGAAACGGGACTCCGTCCGAAACGAACGACGGCCGCGGATGAACCGCAACCGTCGTCTTTCCCGTACTCGGGAGCTGTTATTTTTTATCCGCTTCGGCCTTTTCCGCACTGTACCGCGCATTGAGCGCAGCGAGCACCTCCGCGGTAATGTCCATCGCAGGATTGGCATGCAGAATCGGCCCCGAAGCCGTGGTGCTGACAATCATGGAATATTTGTAATCGGCATTGTATTCCTTCAGGTAATCCATGACCGCATAATAAATCCGGTTGTTCATCACCTGTTCTTCTTCGGCCAGTTCGCCCATCATGCGGTCGCGCGTCTCCAGCAACTGCTGCTGCTGCTGAATCAGCTGCTGCTGCATCTCCTCGGCGGTCGCCCGCGTAACAAGTCCCTTCTGTATCTTGTCCTGCGCCTCCAGCATGTCCTTCTCCAACTGCTGCGACTTGGCGTTGAGTTCGCGTTCGGCCTTGTTCGCCTTAGCTTGGAAAGCATTGCTCAAATCCTGCGCGAGCAGGTAATCCAGCATCAGGGAATCTATCTGGATATAAGCGACATTGGGCACTTCGCCCTTCACCGTGACTTCGGTCTGCGCCACGACCGGTTCCGCCGCCGCCCCTTCGGGCGCTTTCGTCTCCCCGTTCCGGCATGCGGTGAAAGCCAGTACGACCGCTGCCGCCACAACTGTCTTTTTCATCGGATACGTTTTGATTTTCGTTCGTTACGGAGAGCAAATATATGAATTTTCTTTATGTTTGCATGAACCGAAACATAAAATCGTCGGATACCATGTACGACTACATACAGGGCGAAGTAGCCGAACTCACCCCCGCCTATGCCGTCATCGAGGCGGGCGGCGTGGGCTACTACCTCATCATATCGCTGCAAACGTATGCCGAACTGGAGCACGCGGCCGCGGCCCGCGTCTACACCCATTTCGCGGTGCGCGAGGACGCACAGATACTCTACGGATTCGCCACGCGCGAAGAGCGGGACGTGTTCCGCCTGCTGGTCAGCGTATCGGGCGTGGGAGGGAACACCGCCCGCATGATACTTTCGACCTACACCCCCTCCGAACTGGCCGGCATCATCGCGACCGAAAACGCCGTACTGCTCAAGAACGTCAAAGGGCTCGGTCTGAAAACGGCGCAGAAAATCATCGTCGAGCTGAAAGACAAGGCGGCCGGACTCGGCCTTCCCGCAGGCGCATCCTCGCCCGCCGCTCCGAAGAACACCGGCGAAACCTGCTCGGAGGCGGTCGCCGCGCTCATGATGCTCGGATTCGGCAAGGCGGCCTCCGACAAGGCGGTAAAAGCCATCCTCAGGGAAAAGCCCGATGCAGGCGTGGAAGACGTGATACGCCTCGCTCTCAAAAGACTGTAACGAACCGCCGCGGCAGCACGAACCCGCAACCCGCCCCGTTCCCTCCCGCTCCATATTCCGTCGGTCGGCGGCGGCACACGCATCCCGCCTGCCCCCACCGCCAACCGCAGGTCGAACCGAACCGCTGCCACATCCCGCACCTTCCTGTAAAACGAGTACGGGCGTCCGGTATGGTACCGGACGCCCGTACTCGTTTTGCGGCATGCCCTTACAATGCCTGAATCGATGTCGCTTCCACTCCGGGCGCAATCTTGCCCACGAGTCCCTGGAGCACCTTGCCCGGACCGAGTTCGGTAAAGGAGGTCGCACCGTCGGCCACCATGTTGCGCACGCTCTGCGTCCAGCGCACCGGAGCGGTGAGCTGGGCGATGAGGTTCGCCTTGATTTCAGCCGGGTCGGTATGGGGCAGCGCATCCACATTCTGATAGACGGGGCAGGAAGGTGCCGCGATAACCGCCTCCTCGATGGCGCGGCTGAGCTCCTCGCGGGCCGGCTCCATCAGCGGCGAGTGGAACGCTCCGCCCACGGCGAGTTTCACCGCACGCTTCGCCCCCGCAGCCTTGAGCGCTTCGCACGCCTTCTCGACACTCTCCATGCTGCCCGAAATGACGAGCTGGCCGGGGCAATTGTAATTGGCCGCCACCACCACGCCTTCCGTTTCCGCGCATATGCGCTCTACCGTTTCGTCGGGCAGGGCAAGCACGGCGGCCATCGTCGAAGGATTGAGTTCGCAAGCCCGCTGCATAGCCATCGCACGTTTGGAAACCAGCCTCAGCCCCTCCTCGAAACCGAGCGCCCCGGTCGCCACGAGCGCACTGAATTCGCCGAGCGAATGACCGGCCGCCATGTCGGGAGCGAACGCCGCACCGAGGCTTCTGGCGAGAATGACCGAGTGGAGGAAAATGGCCGGTTGCGTCACCTTCGTCTGCTTCAGTTCCTCGTCCGTACCGGCGAACATGACGTCCGTAATGCGGAAACCGAGTATCTCGTTGGCCTGCTCGAACATCGCCTTCGCTTCGGGAATGTTGTCGTAAAGGTCTTTGCCCATACCCACGTACTGGGCTCCCTGTCCGGGAAAAACGAATGCCTTTTTCATCGTATGTTTTGTGTTAGATTGATAACAGTGTTTCGGGACAAAAATAAGCAAAATAATCATAACGCGTCACCCCAACCGCCACGCACACACAATACACTAATAACCAATATATTGACGAAATCGAAATCCGGGCGGTTAGGAAATGCCGCGAAAAATCGTTAAAATTGCAGGCTGATTCCGTGAAACAGATACTCCCCGCCGGGGGAGGCCGAACCTTCGCAACATGCCGACCGCTATCGTATCCATACTTTATTATATCGTTCTGCTGGCGTGGTCGCTCGCCTACTTCGTCTTCATGCTCCTGCTCTTTCTGCTCACCGCGGCATTCGACCGGGAACGGAAGGCGCTCCACGGGGCGTCGCGCTTCTGGGCACGGAGCATCTTTTTCCTGAACCCGCTCTGGAGGCTGCGCGTCGAGGGAAAGGAATACGTAGACCCGAAAGGAACGTACGTCGTGACGGTAAACCACCAGTCGATGGCGGACATCCCGTTGATGTACGTGCTGCCGAGAATCAACTTCAAATGGGTGGCCAAAAGCGGCGTGTACCGGTGGCCGCTGTTCGGCGTGGTGCTCTGGCTGCACGGCGACATCACGGTGGACGAAAAGGGGTCGGTGCGGAAAGCCCTCGGTTTCATGAACAAGGGGCTCGAACATTTGCGCCGCGGCACGTCGGTCATCATCTTCCCGGAAGGTTCGCGCAGCCGCGACGGCGAGGTGCACAACTTCAAGGAAGGGGCCTTTCTGCTCGCCAGGGAAGCGGGCGTTCCCGTATTGCCCTGCGTCATCGACGGAGCGAAGACCTTCATCAAAGGCTGGCGCGTACGTTGCAATACCTTCACCGTGCGCATCACCCCTGCCGTGCCGGCACGGCAGGTGGAAGCGATGCCCGTGCGCGGTCTGCTCGCAGCAGTCCGGGAGCGTACCGTCAGCGAACTGGCCTCCATACGCAGCGAAACGAAAACAGGAAAGGAACGATAACCCGCAATGGCAGACAACCGGCATACAAGCGCATCGACTTACAACGACGACAGCATCCAGACGCTGGCGTGGAACGAACACATCCGTCAGCGGCCGGGCATGTACGTGGGCCGTTTCGGTGACGGCAGCCAGTCGGACGACGGCATGTACGTGCTCATCAAGGAGGTGATGGACAACTCCATCGACGAGTACATGATGGGGCACGGCAAGACCATCGAGGTGACCATCGAGGGGCGCCGCGTCACCATCCGCGACTACGGGCGCGGCATCCCGCTCAATAAACTCGCCGACGCCGTTTCCAAGATGAACACCGGCGGCAAGTTCGAGGACAGCACCACGTTCCGCAAGTCGGTCGGGCTGAACGGTGTCGGCGTGAAGGCGGTGAACGCCCTCTCCAGCGAGTTCACCGTCCGCAGCGTGCGCGACGGGCAGGCCCGCACGGTCAGCTTCTCGCGCGGCTACGAGGTGTCGGACAAATGGGAAGAGGGCGTCGGGGAGAAGAACGGGCTCTGGGTGAGCTTCGTGCCGGACGACGACCCGAAAATATTCGGCGACTACGCCTACAACTACGAGTTCGTGGAACCCATGTTCCGCCGCTACACCTACCTCAACCCCGGCCTGACGGTGAAGTTCAACGGCAAGACCTTTCTCTCGAAGAACGGTCTGCTCGACCTGCTCAACGACAACATTTCCGAGGAACCGCTCTATCCGCCCGTCCACCTGACGGGCGAGGACATCGAGGTGGTCATCACCCACGGCAGCGGTTACGGCGAAACCTACTACTCCTTCGTAAACGGCCAGTACACGACACTGGGAGGCACGCATCAGGCCGCCTTCCGCGAAGCGGTGGCGAAAACCGTCAAGGAGTTCTATAAGAAAGACTACGACCCGGCCGACGTGCGCACCTCCATCATCGCGGCGCTCAGCATCAAGGTCGAAAATCCGATGTTCGAAAACCAGCCCAAAACCAAGTTCGGTTCTAAAGATGTAGCCGAAGGGGGGCCGTCGGTGCGCAACTTCATCATGGACTTCGTCAAGGAGCGGCTCGACGACTACCTGCACATGCATCCGGAAACGGCCGATGCGCTGGGCAAGAAAGTGGCCTCGAACGAGAAGGAGCGCAAAGCCATATCGGGCGTGCAGAAAAAGGCGCGCGAGATGGCCAAGAAGGTGAGCCTGAACAACAAGAAGCTGCGCGACTGCAAAATCCACCTGAACGACGAGAAGAACGACCGCCGGTTCGACACGATGATATTCATCACGGAGGGCAACTCGGCGAGCGGTTCCATCACCGCCAGCCGCGATGTGCAGACGCAGGCGGTCTTCTCGCTGCGGGGCAAGCCCCTCAACAGCTTCGGACTGACCAAACGGGTGGTCTACGAGAACGAGGAGTTCAACCTGCTCCAGGCGGCCCTCAACATCGAGGAGGACATCGGGAACCTGCGCTACAACAAGGTCATCATAGCGACCGATGCCGATGTGGACGGCATGCACATCCGGATGCTCATCATGACCTTCTTCCTGCAGTTCTTCCCGGACGTGATACGCAACAACCACCTTTTCGTGCTGCAAACCCCGCTGTTCCGGGTGCGCAACAAGAAGGAGACGGTATACTGCTACAACGAAGAGGAGCGGCAGCGGGCGGTGGACCGGCTCGGCCCCAATCCGGAAATCACCCGGTTCAAGGGACTGGGCGAAATATCGGCCGACGAATTCAAGGAGTTCATCGGCGAGAACATGCGGCTGGAACAGGTACGGCTGACGAAGGACGACCCCATACACGACATGCTCGAATTCTACATGGGCAAGAATACGTCGGACAGGCAGTACTTCATCATCAACAACCTGCGCATCGAGGCCGACTACATCGACGAACTGATATAGCCCCGCCACGGGGCCGGAAGCCGGAGGTCGGCGGTCGGGCCGCGAAAAGAGGCCGGCAGGAGTTTTCCGGCACGGTTTTTACTTGTTATCGTATGCGGCGGCGCTGCACGCAGCAGACCGCGAGCACAGACGACAACTTTAAAAACCGAACGATTATGAACGGAAAAGAACTCGACAGGAAGTACAAGGGCGACTTCCCCAACGAATGCGTGGCGGAAAAGGCGGACACCGAACGCCTGATGAACGAAAACAGACCGCTGGACGGGACGAAGGATGCGACGGAGGATTTCCGCCGGGACGAAAACGGACTCTCCGACATGGAGAATCCGAACAAGACCGGGGCCCCGGATACCTCCCGAAACCGGTAAGTCCTATCCCCGCCCGTCGGCAGCGAACGAACAGCCTGCGGCATTACATGCCGCAGGCCGACTGAATAACGATGAGCGAAGAGAAAGAGAAGGAAACGCGGGCGGAAAAGGGCCCGGAAGAGGAGGAGGCGACCGTACCCGCAGCGGAGTACGGCGGGGAAACGGATGCAGAGGCCGCCGGCAGCGGCGACTGCGGAACGACGGACGAAGACGATGCGGACGCCGTTCCGGAGGCCGGGCGCCGGATGTCCGACAAATACGCACGCCTGACGGAGACGGGCACGGCCCGCTACCGTCTGACGGGCATGTACAAGGACTGGTTCCTCGACTATGCGTCGTACGTGATACTGGAACGCGCCGTCCCTCATGTGGAGGACGGCCTCAAACCGGTGCACCGGCGCATCCTGCATGCCATGCGCAAAATCGACGACGGGCGCTACAACAAGGTGGCGAACATCATCGGACAGACGATGCAGTACCACCCGCACGGCGACGCCTCCATCGGCGACGCCCTCGTGCAGCTCGGCCAGAAAGACCTGCTCATCGACACGCAGGGCAACTGGGGCAACATCCTCACGGGCGACATGGCCGCCGCCCCCCGCTATATCGAGGCACGGCTCAGCAAGTTCGCCCTCGAAGTGGCGTTCAACCCCAAGACCACGGAATGGATGCTCTCCTACGACGGGCGCAACCAGGAACCCGTCACGCTGCCCGTGAAATTCCCGCTGCTGCTGGCGCAGGGCGTGGAAGGCATCGCGGTGGGCCTCGCCTCGAAAATCCTGCCGCACAACTTCAACGAGCTGATTGACGCTTCGGTGGCCTGTCTGCGGGGCGAATCGTTCACGCTCTATCCCGACTTCCAGACGGGCGGACTCATCGACGTGTCGCGCTACAACGACGGCCTGCGCGGCGGAGTGGTGAAGGTACGCGCGCGCATTGCCAAAATCGACAAGCGCACGCTGGCCATCACCGAAATCCCTTACGGCACCACGACCGAATCCATCAAGGAATCCATCATCAAGGCCAACGAGAAAGGGAAAATCAAGATACGGAAAGTGGATGACAACACCGCCGAAAAGGTGGAAATCATCGTCCACGTGAGCGCGGACGAATCGGCCGACAAGACCATCGACGCCCTGTACGCCTTCACCGACTGCGAAGTCTCCGTATCGCCCAACTCGTGCGTCATTTCCGACGAGAAACCGCACTTCATCGGCGTCAGCGAAATCCTGCGCCGGAGTGCCGAACGCACCAAAAACCTGCTCGGCACGGAACTGCGCATCCGCCTCGGCGAACTCGACCAGGAGTGGCACATGGCCTCGCTCGAACGCATCTTCATCGAAAACAAAATCTATCAGGCCATCGAAGGCCGCAAATCGCGCGAGGAGGCTTACGATGCCGTGGACGCACGCCTCGAACCCTTCAAAAAACTGCTGCGGCGCGAGGTGACGCGCGAGGACGTGGTGAAGCTGACCGAACTGCGCTTCATCCGCATTTCGAAATACGATTCGGCAAAGGCCGACAACCAGATAAAAGGCATCGAGGAGGAAATGAAGGCAGTCCGCCACCACCTCGAACATCTGACCGACTATGCCGTGGCATGGTACGAACGGATAAGGGAGAGATACGGCAGGGGACGCGAACGCCGCACCGAAATCCGGGCTTTCGACAGCATCGAGGCGGCGAAAGTGGTCGTCGCCAACGCCAAACTCTACGTCGACCGCGAGGGCGGATTCTTCGGCATCGGCAACGCCATGAAGAAGGACGAATACGTCTGCGACTGTTCCGACATCGACGAAGTCATCGTCTTCACCCGCACGGGCAACTATATGGTGACGAAGGTGAGCGACAAGGCCTTCTATGCGCCCGGCATCCAGTACATCGGCGTCTTCAAGCGCAACGACGAACGGACGATTTACAACGTCCTCTACCGCGACGGAGAGAAGGGCCCCATCATGATGAAGCGCTGCGCCATCAAGGGCGTCACGCGCGACCGCGAATACGCCATCACCAAAGGCACGCCCGGCAGCCGCATCCTCTACATGAGCGTGAACCCCAACGGAGAGGCCGAAGTGCTCAAAATCATGTTCAAACAGCGGACGCGGCTGAAGAAGGCCATCGTGGACCTCGACTTCAGCAGGCTCGCCATCAAAGGGCGCAGCTCGCAGGGCAATCTCTTCTCGCGCTACGCCATCCACAAAATACAGGTGAAGGAGCGCGGCGCCTCCACCCTCTCCGGACAAAACATCTGGTTCGACGAGGACGTGATGCGGCTCAACACCGACAGCCGCGGACGCCTGCTGGGCGAATTCGAGGGCGATGACAAAATCATCGTCTTCACCGCCAAAGGACAGTATTACACCACCGGATACGATACCGGCCACCACTTCCCGGAAGATACCATCCGGGTGGAGAAGTACGAATCCGACCGGATTTACAGCGTCGCATACTACGATGCCGACAGCCGTTATTACTACCTGAAACGCTTCGCGGCCGAGCAGAGCGACAACCGCATGCAGTCCTTTATCGACGACTCCAACCCGCGCTCGCGGATGACGGCCCTGACGGCCGACCGCTATCCGCGTCTGGAGATTACCTACGGAGGCGCCCACCGGACACGGCCGGCGGACGTGGTGGACGCGGAACAGTTCATCGGCGTCAAGAGCCACCGGGCGAAAGGGAAGCGGCTCACCACCTACGACGTGGAATCGCTCCGGTTCATCGAACCGCTGCAACCGGAACCGACCGCGGAGGCGGAGGACGAAGCGCCCCAAACGGAACCGCAGCGGAACGACGGCGGGGCTCCCGACACGGACGGCACTCCCGCTCGGCCCGCCGCCGAAAATACGGAGGCAGGGCCGGCGCCGGCAGGCCGGGAAACGCCCCCCACGGAAGAGCGACGGCAGCCCGACAGCGACGGCAGCCCGGAGGCGGAACGGGCAACGCCCGCAGGCGAAAACCGGACGGTACGCCGCGTGGTCGTCACGCAAGCCGACGACGACCTCATCATCGAACGGCCGGAGGAGGCGGACGAAACCCGCAACCCCGACACCCAGCAACTCGACCTGTTCTGAACCGACGGCCCGGCACACGATGACTGTTTACCTCATAGGATTCATGGGTTGCGGCAAAAGCTCGACGGGACGGCGGCTGGCACGCATGCTGGGATACGCCTTCGCCGACACCGACCGTCTGGTGGAAGAGGCTGCCGGGAAAAGCATCGCCCGCATTTTCGCCGAAGAGGGAGAAGCGGCCTTCCGACTGTACGAAACGAAAGCGCTCGCCGCCATTCCGCAGGCAAGGGATACCGTCGTCGCCACCGGCGGCGGCCTTCCGTGCAGCGAACGCAACCTGTCGCTGATGAAGGAACGCGGCCGGCTCGTCTATCTTTCCGCCTCGCAGGAGCGGTTGATACGTACCCTGCTCGCATGCCGGCGCGACCGGCGGCCGCGCATCGCGGGACTCGACGAGTCCGGTATCCGGGAATACGTCCGCATCACGCTCCCCGGACGGGAACGATTCTATGCACAGGCCGACCTGACCGTGACGTGCGACGGGAAAAGCAACGAACGGATAACCGCCGAAATCGCCGGTTATATCCGCAGCCTCGGCTGACCTGCCCCCGACCGATGCCCCCGTGACACCCAGCCGACCGAGGCGGTGCGCCGCACCCCTTGCACCTTCTCTCCTGTCCTCCGCTATCCGCTTCCGCTCCGCACAGGTTAAGAACGGAAAACGCTCCGGATTCCGGCACCGCACGGCGGCCGGCAGCTCCGAACTCCGCATACGAACAAGCCACCGAAAACCCCGCATTCCGTTCCCGTCCCGACCGATACCCCCGTGACACCCAGCCGACCGAGGCGGTTCGCCGCCCCTGTACCTGCTCTCCTGTCCTCCGCTATACGCCTCCGCTCTGCACAGGTAAGAACGGAAAACGCTCCGGATTCCGGCACCGCATGCGCCGGCCTACCGCCTTTCCCGAAACCCGCCGGCCTTCCCTTTAACTGCTGCCTGCAAAGAACGAACCGGGCCGTTTCCTCGTCTCGAAGGAGTTACGGAACCCCACCAAGCACCGCACGGCGGCCGGCAGCTCCGAACTCCGCATACGAACAAGCCACCGAAAACCCCGCATTCCGTTCCCGTCCCGACCGATGCCCCCGTGACACCCAGCCGACCGAGGCGGTGCGCCGCACCCCTTGCACCTGCTCTCCTGTCCTCCGCTATATGCCTCCGCACAAGGTAAGAACGGAAAACGCTCCGGATTCCGGCATCGCACGCGCCGGCCTGCCGTCTTCCCCGAAACCCGCCGGCCTTTCCCTTAACTGTTGCCTGCAAAGAACGAACCGGGCCGTTTCCTCGTCTCGAAGGAGTTACAGAACCCCACCAAACACCGCACGGCGGCCGGCAGCTCCGAACTCCGCACACGAACAAGCCACCGAAAACCCCGCATTCCGTTCCTGCCCCTGAACAGCTCCGCAACCGGCGCCCTCCGGAACCGGAGCGTCCCGCCCGCAGCAAGAACACCGCAAACCGTCCGCATACATACGCAGTCCCCGCATCGGGAAAGGCACGGGACGGGTATTCCCGAAGTCGGCGCAGCAGGCATGCCCCGAAATACCTCGCTTCCGAACGGCAGCCGATACGGGCCGCATACACCGTCCGGAGAGAGCGGAAAATATGCTCCCGTCCGCATACCCGCGGGCCAACGCTCGCATAAAATCCGTACCTTTGTTCCGATATGGACAATTCCCCGATAGGCGTTTTCGATTCAGGTATGGGCGGGCTCTCCGTCTGGCGGGAGCTGCGCAAGGCACTGCCGGACGAATCCATCGTCTATTACGGCGACGGAGCGCACTGTCCCTACGGCGAAAAGCCCGCCGACGAGGTGTCGGGTTACATCGACGAGGCGGTGCGCACGCTGCTCGGCGCAGGGGCCAAGCTCATCGTGCTGGCCTGCAACACGGCCACGATGATAGCCGTCAAACGGCTGCGGGCGGCCTATCCCGTTCCCTTCGTCGGCATGGAACCGGCCATCAAACCTGCCGCGGCTACCACCCGCAGCGGCATCATCGGAGTGCTCGCCACGCGCGCTTCGATAGGGAGCGACTGGTTCGGCGAGCTGAGCGGCAAATACGCCGCCGGCGTCCGGGTACTGCCCGCCGTAGGCGAAGGATTCGTGGAAGCGGTCGAAAGAGGCGAAGAAAACACGCCCGCCGTGCAGCAGCTCGTACACCGGGCCGTCGGACCGCTGGTGGAAGCGGGCGCCGACCGCATCGTCCTCGGCTGCACGCACTATCCTTTTCTGAAGGAGGTCATCGCAGAAGCGGCGGGCGCCGCGGTCGAAGTCATCGACCCCGCACCGGCCATAGCGCGCAGGGCGGCCTCGCTGCTCGACCGCAACGGACTACGGGCTGCGCCGGGACACGTGCCGCACTACACGTTCCTCTCGGCTGCAGGAGCCCCGTACGCCGACAGGCTCCGGGAACGGGCCGCACGGCTGTAAGTCCCGGCACCCTGCGGAACGGGCCGCACCGTTGCACATTTTTTTGTATCTTTGCAGTCTGCATCATACCGCCGCACGCCATGGCACGAAAGGAAAAAATACGGACGAATAAACCGGGAACGACCGCACGGCTGTTCTCCGGCAGGAAGATGGGCGACACCGAACGGTGGATATACGGTTTCCTGCTCCTGTTCGTGTCGCTGTTCTTCCTGCTCGCGGTCGTAAGCTACTACTTCACCTGGAGCGAAGACCAGGCCGCCCTGCGCGAAGGACTCAGCTGGAGCGCGGTGGACAACGTGGCCAACCATGCGGGCAAGCTGGGCGCCATGGCCGGTGCCACGCTCGTGGGCAAATGGTTCGGCGCGTTCGCCATCGGCATTCCCGTCATCCTGCTCATTCTTTCGCTCCGCATCATGCGCGTGCGACCGCTGCTGCTCAACCGTTCGGTCCGGACGACGCTCATCGTCATGATACTCGGCTCGCTGTCGCTCGGCTACCTGTTCGGCACGCACTGGGGCGTCTTCGGCACGGGACTCGGCGGTCAGGCCGGCATCGCCGCCGCGGACTGGCTGCGTTCGGTCATCGGTACGGCAGGACTCGGCCTGCTGCTCGCCGTCTTCTGGATACTCATCGCGGTCTACATCAACCGCAGCACCATCAAGGTCGTCAACCGCGTGGGCTCGTCGGTAGCCAAAGGGGCCACCGACCTCATCGGCAAAATCCCCGTCCATCCCTTCCGGGACAAAGAGCACCCGGAACGCATCGCCGATGAAGCCCGGCTGCGCGAAGAACTGGAAGCTCCCAACTATTACCATACCCCCGAAACTCCCGTTCCCCACGAACCGGCACCTCCCGCCGCGGAGGAGGCGGCGCAGACGGCCGACCCGACACAGACCGGAGAGGAACACCTTACGGTATATCCGTATGAAGAGGAAGAAACGGAAGGCATCTTCATCGAAGGCGACGACTGGCAGCACGACGGCGAAACTACCGGAACCGAAGCGGCCTCCACGGAGCAAGCGCCTGCCGCGGAAGATTCCCCCTTCATCGACGACGAAGACGACGACTTCATCGTGGTGGACGAAGAGGGGCAGCGCATCCGTGCCTCCTCGCTCCGTGCGGCCGCCCCGCCCGCGACGCTCGGCGCCGGAGGAGTGGTCGTCAGCGACGAGGAGGGCATCGAAATCGTCAAGACCGATTACAAGGATACGGAAGCGGAAGAAGAGGCCGACGATTTCCGCGACCCCACCCGTACCCTGCCCCGCTACCAGCGCCCTTCGTGGGTTATCCTGAAAGACCACAGCGTGGGCATCCGCATCTCGGAAGACGAGATACGCGACAACAAGAACATCATCCGCGAGAAACTCGAAGACTTCGGCATCCGGATTACCGACCGGATAAAGGCCACGATAGGCCCGACGGTAACGCTCTACGAAATCGAACCGGCACAAGGCGTGAAGGTGTCGCGCATCCGGAACCTGGAGGAGGACATCGCCCTTGCGCTCAAGGTACAGAGCATCCGCATCGTCACGCTCGGACAGGGACGCGGCACGGTGGGCATCGAAGTGCCGAACAGCACGCGCGAAATCGTGTCGATGCTCTCGGTCGTCAAGTCCGTCAAATTCCAGGACTGCCAGTACCGGCTGCCCATCGTGCTGGGCAAGACGATATACAACGAAATCTACATAGGCGACCTCACCAAGATGCCGCACCTGCTCGTGGCGGGCGCCACCGGCCAGGGCAAGTCGGTCGGCCTGAACGCCATCATCGCCTCGCTGCTCTACAAGAAGCACCCGGCCGAACTGAAATTCGTCCTCATCGACCCGAAACAGGTCGAACTGTCGGCCTACGCCAAGCTCGACCGCCACTTCCTCGCCAAGATGGAGGGCGAGGAGAACGCCATCATCACCGACACGAGCAAGGCGGTGAACACGCTCAACTCGCTGGTCATGGTGATGGAAGAGCGCTACACGCTGCTCAACCGGGCGGGCGAGCGCAACATCGCCGACTACAACGCCCGGATACAGGAGGGACGGCTCAAAAAGCGCGACGGGCACAGCTTCATGCCCTATATCGTGGTCGTCATCGACGAGTTCGCCGACATGATTATGACCGCAGGCCGCGAGGTGGAAATCCCTATCACGCGGCTCGCCGCCAAGGCGCGCGCCGTGGGCATCCACCTCATCGTGGCGACGCAGCGCCCCGACGTCAAGGTCATCACGGGCCTGATAAAATCCAACATACCGGCCCGCATCGCCTTCAAGGTGGTCTCCATGGTGGACTCGCGCACCATCATCGACCAGCCGGGAGCCAACAACCTCATCGGCATGGGCGACATGCTGCTCTACCTCAACGGAGAGCTCACCCGCATGCAGTGCGCATTCCTCGACACGCCCGAAATCGAAAACCTGACCTCGTTCATCAGCCAGCAGGAAGGTTACGAAGGGCCGTTCGAACTTCCCTTCTTCGAACTCAAGGCGGCGGGGAGCGGCAACGGCAGCAGCAGCGAAGAGACGGCCGGTTCGGACAACATGCTGATACAGGTAGCCCATTTCATCGTCCAGAACCGGCAGGGTTCCACATCGGCCATCCAGCGCAACTTCCGCCTCGGTTACAACCGGGCGGGCCGCATCATGGACAAGCTGGAGAAAATGGGCATCGTGGGCAGGCAGGACGGCAGCAAGCCGCGCGAGGTCATCGTAACCGACATGCGCCAGCTCGAAGATATCCTGCTCTCGTACGACGACGAGGAACTGGACGTGTAACGCTCTCTGAAAAGACAATAACGGAACGTTGCTTCCGTTATCGGAAAGACGGAAAGGCCGCGAGGCCCGAAACGCCGACGGCAATATGACAACACGCAATACTATACGCAAAATACAGCGAGCATGAAAAAGTTCATCCTGACAGCGTCCCTGCTGGCCGTTATCCTGGCGCCCGCACGGGCCGACGAAACGAGCGAAAGCATCCTCCGCCACATCGCCAAAACCCTCGCCTCGTACGGCGACTACGAAGTACGTTTCACCGTATCGGCCAAGGGAATGGGCAACACGAGCGGCAATTACATCGTCAGCGGCGACCGCTACCGCATCAAACTCCAGAAACAGGAACAGTTCAGCGACGGCACCAACCGTTACGAAATCTATACGGCCGACAAGGAGGTGGTCATCGACGAAGCCGACACCTCCTCGCACAACATGCTGAACAACCCCACCCGTGCATTCGAGTTCGCGCCCGAAGAGTTCGAAAGCACCTATGCGGGCAGTACGGAACTGAAACGCCGCCCGGTCGAAACCGTCCGGCTCACCCCGCGCGGAGCAGGGCACGGCAGCGGTACCGTCGTACTCTATGTCAGCGCCGAGGACGGCCTGCCCGTGGCACTGGATTACAACTACCAGGGCGAGGAGCTGACGGTTACCATCAACAAAATAATCCCGCTCGACGAGGTGGACCGCAACATGTTCCGCTTCGACCCGTCACAGTACGGCGACTACGAAATCATCGATTTCCGGTAGCAATACTTGCCCCCGCAACGGCCCGAACCCTGAAAGAATAAGGACTCTTTCAGGGTTCGTTTCTACACAGGAACCCACGCTCCGCCTCCTTACTCGCCCGACGGACGGCTCCGAAAACAGCGACCGGAATCAGCGAAACATCCGCAGCCGGCCCGGAGCTTCGCCTCCCGTTCCCGACCGCACCCAACATCCGGGGGGGGAGACGGAATAGAATGGCTTCGCAAGCTTCCTGGTATCCCTTCCTTTCATTACTGCAGAACGCGGCAACCGTCTGGCAAAATTCCGCCGTACTTTCCCTCTTGCCTCCCCTGGTTGCGCGATGCCGTCCCGAAGCCTCCCGGACGGCATTCCGGACGGCAAAATGGCCGTTCCGTTTTTGGTTCTAACCCAAAAAATCCGTATCTTTACACGATTATTGTACGATTCGTTTTGAACATCGATGGATATGTCAGAAGAAACTAAAGAGACCCCCGCCGAACCCAGGATTATCCGGATAAACATAGAGGAAGAGATGAAGACCGCCTACATCGACTATTCGATGTCGGTCATCGTGTCCCGTGCCCTTCCCGATGTGCGCGACGGCCTGAAACCCGTGCACCGGCGCATCCTGTTTGACATGAGCAACGAACTGAATCTCTACTCGGACAAACCGCACCGCAAGAGCGCCCGTATCGTCGGCGACGTGCTCGGTAAGTTCCACCCGCACGGAGACAGTTCCGTCTATTTCGCCATGGTACGCATGGCCCAGCCGTGGAACATGCGCTATCCGCTCGTGGACGGGCAGGGAAACTTCGGTTCGATGGACGGCGACAGCCCCGCGGCCATGCGTTACACGGAAGCCCGCATGCGCAAAATCGCCGACGAGGTAATGGCCGATATCGGCAAAAATACGGTGGAGTTCGTCAATAACTTCGACGATACGTTGCAGGAACCCTCCGTGCTTCCCACCCGCATCCCGCTGCTGCTCGTAAACGGCTCGTCGGGCATCGCGGTGGGCATGGCCACCAACATGCCGCCCCACAATCTTTCGGAGGTGTGCGACGCCGTAGCCGCCTACATAGACAACCCCGACATCGAGGTATACGAACTCCTGCAGTACGTAAAGGCCCCCGACTTCCCGACGGGCGGCATCATCTACGGTTACGAAGGCGTGCGCGAAGCGCTCGAAACGGGCCGCGGCCGCATCGTCATGCGGGCCCGCACCGAAATAGAGCACACCCACAGCGGTCGGGAATGCATCGTCGTCACGGAAATCCCCTACCAGGTGAACAAGGCGGAGATGATACGCCAGATTGCCGACATGATTAACGAGAAGAAAATCGACGGCATCTCGTACATCAACGACGAAAGCGACCGCCGCGGTACGCGCATCGTCATCATTCTCAAGAACGACGCCGTGGCGAGCGTGGTGCTCAACACGCTGTTCAAACACTCGCAGCTCCAGACGAGCTTCCCGGTGAACAACATCGCGCTGGTGAACGGCCGGCCCGTCCTGCTGAACCTGAAAGACCTCATCCGTCATTTCGTGGACCACAGGCACGACATCGTGGAGCGCCGCACGCGCTACGACCTGGACCAGGCCGAGAAACGCGCCCACATCCTCCGCGGCCTGCTCATCGCCCTCGACCACATCGACGAAATCATCGCCATCATCCGGGGCTCGCAGACGCCCGACATCGCCAAGGCGTCCCTCATGGAGCGGTTCGGTCTGAGCGAGGTACAGGCGCAGGCCATCATCGACATGCGGCTGCGCGCGCTGACCGGGTTGGAACGGAACAAAATCGAGGAGGAATACGCACAGCTGCTCGAACGGATAGAATACTACAACCGCGTGCTGGCCAGCCGCGAGATGCGTCTGGGCATCGTCAAGGACGAAACGCTGGAAATCAAGGAAAAGTACGGCGACGAACGCCGCACGGAAATCGTCATGAGCGCCGAGGAGTTCAATCCGGAAGACTTCTATGCCGACGACGAAATGGTCATCACCATCTCGCACATGGGCTACATCAAGCGCACCCCGCTGGCCGAATACCGGACGCAGCACCGCGGCGGCGTAGGCATCAAGGCGAGCGCCACGCGCGACGAAGACTTCATCGAACACATCTACGTGGCCTCGATGCACGACACGATGCTTTTCTTCACCGAGAAGGGGCGCTGCTACTGGCTCAAGGTCTACAACATCCCCGAAGGGACGCGTACCTCGAAGGGACGCGCCATCCAGAACGTCATCCAGATAGAGCCTGACGACAAGATACGCGCCTACATCAACGTCCGCGGACTCGACAACAGGGAGTACGTCGAGAACAACTACATCGTGATGTGCACGCGCGAGGGCATCATCAAGAAGACGAAACTGGAAGCCTATTCGCGACCGCGTCAGAACGGCGTCAATGCCATCACCATCAAGGAGGGCGACCAGCTCATCGACGCCAACCTGACCAGCGGTCGTGCCGACATCATCATCGCCGCCCGCGAGGGCAAGGCCATCCGTTTCCCGGAAGAGAAGGTGCGCCCCATCGGACGCACGGGAGCCGGCGTACGCGCCATTACCATCGAAGGCGACGACCGCGTGGTGGGCATGATATGCATGGAACCGGAGAGTTCCAACGACATCCTCGTACTCAGCGAGAACGGTTACGGCAAACGCACCGACCTGGAGGCCTACCGCACGACCAACCGGGGCGGCAAGGGCGTCAAGACGATGCAGGTGACTGAAAAGACCGGCAAAGTGGTATCCATCCAGTCCGTATCGGACGAATACGACCTGATGATTATCACGCGCAACGGCACGGCGATACGTACCTCCGCATCCGACATCCGTCTGGCGGGCCGGGCCACGCAGGGAGTCAAAATCATCAACCTGCGGGCCGGCGATTCGATAGCTTCGGTCATGGCGGTGCCCAAAAGCGAGGAGGCCGACGAAGCCGCCGACGGAACGATAATTGCAGCGGACAAGCAAGCCGAAAGCGACGAATAACCTCCCGCCCACTGGGAAGTACCGGGCGGCGACGCTCGCTGAAGGCGACAGGACAAGTACGTCAGAAACCAAAGACAATTACTTAATAATCTTTAAACTATGAAGAAAATGCTCATTACGGCGGCGGTCGCCATGCTGGTTTCCGTACCGTCGCTGTTCGCACAACAGGTAACAATCAACGAAAAGGCCCTGCTGAACAAGATAGAGCGGTCGGACGAAGATATCGCCAATCCCAAAAAGGCAGGCAAGGCTTCCACGTGGATTCATCGCGGCGAGGTGTTTTACGAAACCGCCACGGTAGTGTCCAAGAATCTTTACGACGGTATCGACGCCGGTACCATCATATCGCTCTTCGGCGAACCTACCGGCGCCGAAGCGGTGGAACTGAACGGCAAGGTCTACAGCAAGGGAATTTTCCCCTATGTGGACGTATATCTGGACGAACTGTCGATACCGGTATCGTGGATTATCACCAAGGAAATCTACCCCGGCGCACTCCGGAAATCGACCGAAGCCTACGCGAAAGCCTATGAACTCGACGGCAGCAACAAGAAAACCGCCGAAAAGGTGAACGAAGGACTCCGGAAAGTGTATGACGAGTATTCCAAGACAGGGGCGCTTTATTTCCCGCTCGGAATGTACCAGGAGGCAGGCGACATGTTCATCAGCGCCTACGAGGTGGCCCAGCTGCCCGGCATCACGGTTTCCGAAGACGACCTTTATTCGCTGCTGCACGATGCCGGCCTGGCGTTCATGCTGGCCGAACAGTATCCGCAGAGCATCCAGTACCTGACCGCAGCCGAAAAAATCAGTGCCGGCAACTCCGAAATCAGCGACCCGGAAATCTACTACCTGATTTATCATGCGTACAGAGGCAATGCCATGAACGACCCGGAGGCAATTCAGACGGCCAAGCAATACCTCGAAAAAGGCATGGCCAACTATCCGACCGATTCCAAAATCATCGAAAGCCTGTCGGAAGCCTATGTATTCCTCGGCGAAGACCCCGGTAAGATACTCAGCATCGTACAGGAAGCTGCCGAAAACGACCCGACCAATGCGGACATGTGGAGCGCTCTCGGCGTACTCTATGTCAGCAACAACGAATACGACAAGGCTATCGAGGCATTCTCCAAAATGGCAGAACTGGTACCGGACAGCTATGTGGCGAACAACAACCTCGGCATCGTCTATATCAAACAGGCAGAGGCCATCCTCGAAGACGTCAACGCGCGTGCCGCCACGTTCGCAAGCCAGGCGGAATACGATGCCGAACTGAACAAGGCATTCCAGGTCTATGCCAAAGCCGTTCCGTATCTCGAAAAAGCCTACCAGAGCGACCCGACCAACGTGGGTACCGTGGAACTGCTCAAGAACGTTACGTTCCGCATCCGCGAACTGGACGGTATGATGAACAAATACGAGAAATACAATACGCTGTTCAAATCCATGACCGGCGGCGCACAGTAAACCGTACGCCACCACACACGGGACAGGCTGCCGACGCAAGTCGGCAGCCTGTCCTTTTATTCCCGCTGCGTTGTTGTACCGGGCAGCCGGCCCGGCAGAGGCACAGAAAATCAAAATGTATATTCGAACGTACAGCTCAGCGTTCGGCCTGCGGCATCCAGCATGGTAACGGTAAACGTGTGCTCCTTAACGGTCGGTTCTTCGAGAAAAGAAAGATACATACGAAAATAGAGCAATTTCAAATCTTCCGCCCGAAGTCCGACAACACTCCGTAAACCGGAGAGAACCCTCCCTCGCCCACAGTGCCGCACATGATACGTTCGCCGTTCCGATAATAAACGACCGGAGCATTGTCCGACCAACCGTACGACGGGTTGTAACCGCTGTCGATAAACGGTTTGGCCGATACGGCAAAAAATTCCACCACGCTGCCTAAAGACGAACCCGCAGGAATGTCGTTAAAATCCTTGTCGCTTACCACATCTATCCGCTCGAACTCGTTGCACAATACGTAGGGGCCGCCGGGACAGGTCGGTTTATTATAATGCGTATCTCCGTAAAAAGCGCTCAATTCCCGAAACTTATCGCCTTTTTCACTACGAGACGGCAAATACAGTTCTCCGCTGAATTGCAAACTGACCAAACCGTCCGTACAAATATCGGGGCTTTTAGCATGTCGGCCTCCAGATAGCCTGGAATATAATATTCCGTATTAGAGAAATATTCAATCGGTTCGTTTTCGACACAATAATACTCCTCTCCTTCCGTCGCCCGCATATCGGGTTCGGCAGGCTTGTGGAACGCATTAATTCACTGAAGCACTGACCGAATCAATCAACCGGCCACACAGCATCGAAATCGTACTCGACCGTGCAGCTCAACTCCCGCCCCGTCGTATCTTCCAGCGTAATCGTAAACGTGTGTTTCCGAAAAGTCCTCGGTTCATCAAGGAAACAAAGGCTCGGACTACTTATTTCAAGCAATTTGAGCTCATTTTCCCTCAACTCTGACAGCAAGCCATATACCGGATAAAACTCTTCCTTAGGCCAAAATCTCCAAGCATAGTCTCTATATTCTGACGGAACATCATTCCTGCTCCAATCAAATTCCTCCGTATACCCGCTATCGAGGAATGGTTTCACCGAAACAGCAAGGAACCTAACGACGTTACCGAGCGACTGCCCTGCCGGAATCTCATTGAAATCCTTGTCGCTTACAATATCTATCCTCTTGAACTCATTGCATAACATGTTGGGCCCTCCGGGATAGGTCGGTTTATTATAGTGCGTATCTCCGTAAAAAGCGCTCAACTCCCGAAACTTATCGCCTTTTTCACCACGAGACGGCAAATATAGTTCCCCGCTGAATCCCAACCCGATTAAGCCTCCCGTACAAACGGTCCCTGTCAGCATATCGGCCTCCAGATAGCCTTGGATATAATATTCCGTTGCACTGAATTCTCCTCCCACTTCGCTTCCGCTTCTGGTACAGGAAATCCCGAACCATGCAAATAGCAAAATATAAAATACCTTTTTCATCACTGTCATCGTTTTATCTGGTGCCACATTTTCATACGAAACTGGTAATAGTTCTCCTCACCCTCCACCGCACGCGTATCGGGTTTCGCAGGCTCATGTGCTGCATCGAATTCATTAGGAAGGAAATACCCGTTGTGACTTCCGTCCCATCCCCAGTTGCAATGGACATAGTAAAGGTATTCGTAATCCGTCCGCAACAGGATACTCCAATTGTAGGTCTCTATCTTCTGTTTGTAGGTCATTACCCGGTCGCAAACCCAATAATGTCCATCAGAATAATCATAGCCGGACACTTTCCCTAAAATATATTTCGGTGTCCGATGCGACATGCCGAACACCA
>DXFY01000028.1 GCA_019114205.1 Candidatus Tidjanibacter gallistercoris
TGACTTGTGACGTATTGAAAGTAGCCGGTGTATTGTTGTACAGTAGAGGAGCGTGCGTCCGGGAATTGGGGCAATGGAGTGGGGCGGGATATCCGTTCTGGTGTACGGGGTATCGTACCGGCAGTTACAAAAAGCGCGGCCTGAGTATTCAGGCCGCGCTTTTTGTGCCGTGCCCCTGCGACGGGTGCATGGCGCAAAAGGTTCTCCGCATTACTTCTTGTCGAAGAACTCCTTGATTTGGTCGTTCGGTACGATATCCGATTTGAAGGCGTAAGCGCCGGTCTTTTCGGATTTCACCATTTTGATGACCTTGGTGAAATTCTTGCCCGTACCTGTTTTGAGCGTTGCGACTACTTTCTTTGCCATGGTATTTCTGCTTATTTAATTTCCCTGTGTACCGTCACCTTCTTGAGATACGGATTGTATTTTCTGCGTTCGAGCCTTTCGGGCGTGTTCTTCTTGTTCTTCGTAGTGATGTACCGCGACATTCCCGGTACGCCGCTCTCTTTCTGCTCCGTGCATTCCAGAATCACCTGGACGCGGTTGCCTTTTCCTTTTTTTGCCATTGTTCAGTCGATGATTTAGTAGACGTTCTTGGGAGCCTTGGCCTCGCGGAGGGCGGCTTTAAGTCCCTTTTTGTTAATCGTTTTGATTCCGGCAGCGGTTACTTTCAGGGTAATCCAGCGGCCTTCGTCCTCCAACCAGAAACGCTTCGTCTTCAAATTGGGATTGAATCTGCGTTTGGTACGCCGCACCGAGTGGGAAACGTTGTTCCCGGTAACGGCGGTTTTGCCGGTGATTTCGCAAGCTTTCATTCTGTCGTTTTAATTTCGTTAGGCCCTGTTTCGCAATAAGGCCCGCAAATATACGATTTTTTTGCGAAAGGAAAAAACGCTGCTCGCAGCAAATCCGTCCGCGGGACGGCATTCGCTGCCGCCGTCCGGATGTGTGCGGGTACGGTGATGCGGGGCGGGAAGGAACCCTGTCGTCCGGACCGTTGGCTGCACCGGGCGGAATACGGCCGGTGGCCGGAGCCTGCGGCAGGCAACCGTTCCTTTAGTTCGGCGGAGCGTGGTTGTGGATTGGAAAACGAAAGGAAAAACGCCGCACGCGGGCAGGTAGCCGCATGCGGAGGGTACGGAATGCGGAGCGAAGCGCCGCTTGCCGGAAAGCCGGTCGGGAAAAGAAAGGAAGACGGCAGGATGCAGGACATCCTGCGGCTGATATGATATTATGGGCTTGGGATATGTAAGAGCCGCCTGTACGGTTCGGACAATGCCGCCTTCCCGATTCGTATGAGTGTCCCCGTTCCGCCGACCGAAGAAATGGCTGAAATGGCGGCGGCGGAACGGATGGGACCGTGCGTGTTCGTCAGGCGATGCTGCCCTTTATCTCGTCGGCCCACGCCGAAACGCGGTCGTCGGTCTTGTCGCCTTCATTGACGTCGTCGATTGCGAGCCCGACGAAATGGCCGTCGATGACCGAAACCGATGAATTGTACGTATAGTCCGTGTCGGGTACGAAACCGATGAATTTGCAATTACTGTCTTTCAGGTCTTCGTACAGGATACCCATGCCGTCGCAGAAGGTATCGGAATACGATTCGGAGTCGCCGCATCCGAAGAGCGCCACCGTCTTCCCGGACAGGTCCATGTTTTTGAGCGTTTCTATGGCGTTGTTCCAGTCGTCCTGCAACTCTCCGTATCCCCAGGTGGACGTACCGAGTATGAGCACGTCGTAGGAGCCGGCCAGTTCGGCGGTCAGCTTGCCGGCGTCGTGTACGTCTTCCGCTGCGACGCCCAGTTTGGATGCGATAAGTTTCGCTACGGCCTCGGTGGTGCCGGTCGAGGAGCCGTAAAATATACCGGTCTTTTTCATGTCTTAAAAGAATTTGATTGAACGATACAAAATAAGGGCATCGCTTTCGGCTTTGAAATACCTAAAGATTATGATTTCGTGCGGCGCTGATGCGGCTGCGGCGGGGAAACGGGGCGGCGGATGATACTGCTGCACGGGGGAGCGGGGCCGGCGAAATATACAGGGCGGCAGTTCGGTTCGCCGTGCGGACAGTCATATATGTGGGAGATGCGGGCAGAAAAGGTCAGGCGGCAGTCCGGTCTGTCGCATGCGGAAACGGATGCGGCATGCCGGGGAGTCGCAGGCGTGCCGGTGCGGAGAACGTTCGCGGGAACGAACCGTCCGGCCCGTTCCCGCGGGAAACGTTCGTCGCGACCGTCAGCGGTGCAGCAGTTCGAGGCGAAGCAGGTTCGCGGCCGTGGCTGCGGCGCGTTCGATATTCTGGGCGCGCAGCCGGGCGAAAACGAACCGCTGCGCAACGGTTCCGTGCGGCGTGGCGAGACCTATCCATACCGTGCCGACCGGCTTTTCCGGGGTGCCTCCGTCCGGCCCGGCGATGCCCGTAGTGGAGAGGGCGTAATCGGAGCCGCACAGCCGCCGGACTCCGTCGGCCATTTCGCAGGCGGTCTGTCGGCTTACCGCTCCGTACTGCCGCAGCGTGTCGGGCGATACGCCGAGTACGCCGGCCTTCACGTCGTTGCTGTACGATACCACGCCGCCGAGGAAGTAGTCCGAGGCTCCCGGCATGGCCGTGAAGGATGCGCTCAGGGCACCTCCCGTACATGATTCCGCCACGGCCAGCGTGGCCCGGCGGGCCCGCAGCAGGTCGGCCGTCGCGGAAGCTACCGTGGCATCGCCGTAGCCGATGAAGTATTCCGGTATCAGCCGTTCGAGCAGAGCGAACTGGCGGTCGATTTCCTCCTCTTCGCCGCATTCCCCGATGTCGTAGGCCGACAGGCGCAGCCGGATTTGCGAGGGGTTGGGCAGGTAGGCCAGACGGAGGTTGCCGGGCAGGGCCGCTTCCCATTCGGCGATGGTGGCCGCGAGCACCGATTCGGCGAGCCCGTAGGTGACGACGGTGCGGTGTACCACCTTGCTGCGGCCGAAATGCGCGGCGAGCCGGGGCAGTACTTCGTTTTCCATCAGCTCTTTCATCTCGAAGGGTACGCCCGGCAGGGAGACGACCGCCTTGCCGTCGCGGGAGAACCACATGCCCGGAGCCGTGCCGTGCAGGTTTTGGAGCACTTCCGCCGACGAGGGAACCAGCGCCTGCGCCTTGTTCAGGTCGTTGTAGTCGATGCCGCGTGCGGCGAGTATCCGTTCGTTGCGCTCGTAGGTCGCCGCGTCGCGTACCGGCTCGCCGCCGAAGATGCCGGCGAGCGTCTGTTTCGTGATGTCGTCTTTCGTGGGGCCGAGGCCGCCGGTGACGATTACCGCGTCGGCACGGTGTATGGCGCTCCGCACCGCCTCCTCGATTTCCCGGCGGTCGTCGCCCACCGTGAATTTCCTCACGACGGTGAACCCCGCCTCGTTGAGCCTGGCGGCTATCCATGCCGCGTTCGTATCGACGATTTGTCCGATGAGCAGTTCGTCTCCTATGGTGATGATTGCCGTTTTCATAATATAAAGTTTGAAAAAAAATATTCAATTCGGACTGAATAATGCTTGATGTGTTTGGGGGATATACTTATCTTTGACGGTAGTTAGTGTGTGAGTCATGCGGTTCACGGCGTCGATATTATGTGTCTTATTTGTCGGCCTTGCCTGTTCCGGGGAGCAATACAATCGTAAAACTGCGGATATTCACGATATTATCGGAGAAACATATCGGCTGTCGACTTCTTATGAGCGAAGTCGCCTGAACAAAGATACGGGTATTCGTAATCCGAATACAAATAAATGGATAGTTTATTTCAATCGTAATGGATGTACTCCGTGCGCACTCAAATCATTAAAACATTGGAAAGATATCATAGCCGATTTCGACAGTCTTCGGTTAAAAGCAGAGTTGATTTTTATTATAAATGCAGCAGCGGACGATGAGGACTTGACAAAAGTATTGGAACAGGAAGCATTCGATTATCCGATTCTTTGTGATGAACAGGGGGAATTCGAACGATATAATTTACTTCCTGCCAACGATTTGCTGAATACATTCGTGTTGGATGGCAATAATGTGGTCAGAATCGTAGGTACGCCTCTTATTAGTGATAAAATGAAGAATGTGTTTTTTAATTATTTGATTGCTAATGATGTTGAACCTTAATTTTTACGATTATGAAAATTATTGCTAAGTTGTTGTGGATGAGTGGTGTCTTGTCCGCAGTGTTCGGATGCTCCTCGGATACTCCAGTTCGTGATGTCGGTGCAGGTGGCATGTATTTCGAGTTGCAGCGTGATATTCGCGATTTGACCGAATCGTACGGAGGTATTGTGTGTCAAGGGTATATGGATGGATTATGTGCACTGTTGATGCAGATTAAGGAAAATCCGGAATTATCCGCCGGATTGACCAGGTCGGATAATTATTATACGGTGCATTGCTTCGAGTCGATTGATGCGGCGGAATCTCCTGACATGTACGATTTTTTGAAATGGATGGAGCATAACTCGACCGAGACTTTTTTTGACATGGTAACAGATTGGAT
>DXFY01000029.1 GCA_019114205.1 Candidatus Tidjanibacter gallistercoris
GTTGTACCTTATTCTAATTCTACATCAAACCACAACTGCCCGGCCACGCGGGAGCCGCGCCGGGTTGTTGTACCTTATTCTAATTCTACATCAAACCACAACCCTCGGTCGTCTTATCTACTGATTTTCCATAAATTACCCATACGGAACAGCATGATAAAACAAGGACAGCGAACTCCGGGGAAGCCGGTTCGATGCATTTTCGTATTCCAAAGAACGAACGAATATATCAAAAAATCTCCAATTGTTGGGGCATGTCGGGTTTGGCCCTTTCGTTCCTGCCCCAAAAATTCAGGATATCGGCGTACTGTTTGTCCGTGACGCTCAAAATACTCGTATACCCGGAAGGAGGCATCGATTTCCGCACCCGGCGGATGTGTACCTCCATGTTCTCTTTCGAGGGGCAATGACGCACGTAAACCGAATACTGCATCATCGAAAAGCCGTCTTTCTCCAGAGCCTTTCGGAACAGCGCCGCATGGCGGCGTTCCGTTTTGGTATTGGTCGGCAAATCGAAAAACACGAACAACCACATAATCCGGTATGCATTCAGGCGTACTTCCGACATTCCCGTTACTCCAACAAAGGATATGCAATCTTTTTCTGCGTCCCGGAGAAACATTTCGCCAGCGATGCCGCCGTAAACGTCAGACCGATATCCAACGGACGCAGCACGCTTCCGAACCGCGTATCGGCGAACAGCAACCGCAGCAGCACTCCCTTCACCTCCTGCGTCAGGCCGGAATGCCCCTGCCCGTGGAGTTCGTATACCAGTTCGTCCACATAGGGACGATAGGGCTCCATGATATCGTCGGCCAACGGAAACGCATTGTAGCGGTTGCGGTGAAAGATGCCGAATGCCGGAAACAGTCCCGAACCCATAAGCGCCCGCGCCACGGCCGCCCGCAAAATCGTATAGCCGTAATTCAGCAGGTTGTTCGGAGGCGCACCCTCACGCGCACGGACGAATTCCCTGCCGAACAGTTCCGACCAATATATTTTGGCGGCGCTTCCTTCCCTGTTGTCCGCATCGCCGCTCCTGACATGCAGGTAGTAAGGTTTCAATCTGTCGCCGTCCTTTCCAAGTTTGCGCAGCAGGGCGGCCTGATTGCGGATTTTCGACTCCACCACCTGCCGCCACATCCCTTTCTTCAACGGTTCGCCGGCCTCGATTTGCGCCCGATAGTTTTCGCCCTGCGTTCGATTGGAATCGAGATTCATCAACATGGCGTTCGGCATCCGGTCGTCGCCGCAGAAGATGACGGCCGCATTGTTATCCGAAAGCGCATTCAGCAGCGGGAGCGTCACGGACGTCTGCCGATCCTCCAGCACCACTACTCCGATATCCTCGACCGGAATGGTCCGCTGCATGTCGGGGGCCTCCTTCGTACGGATAACCATTTGATTGTCCCGAAGGCTCAGGCTGTAAGGCGTCGAAAAGAAGAGCGCGCGTTTCACCATAAGGCAACTACCGTTTGAATTTCACTTCCCCCGTAACCGTCAGTTCGAAGTCATAACCTTCGACGAACGCATGCAACTGCGTATGCAGCATTTTAACAAGAGGACGACGGACCTCGCCCTGCTTCCATATACCGCTCTTTACAGAAAGTTCACTTGCCGGACGGGCTTCCTGATGGTGCCGGAAAACCAGCGTTCCGTACTTGTTGTTACCGACCTCCAATGTGCTGAACTGCGTCAGTTTATACAACCGTTCCACCAGTTCGGCATTCGTGCACCCGTAAAGTTCTTCCGGCGATTCTTCGTAGAACAGCACCATCGTTCCGGCTTTGAGGATATACTGAAGCGGATAGCCGTTGTCGTCGGAAAGCGGTACGAGTTCCGTCCGCACCGTTTTGTCCGTACTGGCCTTAAAATACTGCGCGGCTTCCAGCGTGCTGACCACCCGGAATGTCCGTTTCATTTTCCCTTTGGCATTCATCCCCTCGTAAAGAGCCATGCAGTAATTGCTGCCCAACGCCACGTACACGGGGCGTTTGTACGGATAAACGGAAGCATCCCGATGTACTTTCCGGCCCAGCGGCTGAGGCGCCATTGTCTTTCCGGCGTATATGCGCACCTTCCGAATCGGTACGCTTTTATCCTCATTCATCCAGACGGTATGTTTCTGCAGGTTCATCGCTTCCTTGAATCCGAGTGCTTCAATAGCCTCCTGTACCTTTCGCTTCACCGCTTCGTCCACGATTTTATCCACATCGGTCTGTTGCAGCTGGTCGAGCGATTTGCGCACGACATACCGTATTTCGCCTTCGCGCTCGATAGCCCCGTAGAAAGTTTGCAGGTGCAGAGCGCCGCGGGCGGTATCCCCCTGCATGTATTTGGTTTCGCCCTTGTCGTTCTTCTGCACCCTGCCCCGCACGCGCAGCCGTTTGCGGCTCTGTTTGGGCATGTTATCGGGCGTGTGGTGCGACACGAGCAGTTCCCCGGTTACCGCCCGGACATCTTCGGTAAAGGTCGGCCACGGTTTTTCGAGCCGTGGTTTGTCCGCCTCGCCCCACCGGTAGCGCTCCTCCTGCCGGACGTACCGCGCCCATCGGTCGTATTCCCGCTTGCCGATGCAGGCGATGGTTATGGCATCCACGCAGTGGTGCACATGATTCACACGTTCTTTCCGGGTATACTCCTCCTGCAATCCCCACATGGTGCGGAAAGCAGCCGTAGTAGCCCCCTTGACCGTATAAACCCGGTCGAAGACCGTTTGCAGGTACTGCCGTGCATATTTGCCGATGATGCCGATATCGACCCCCTGCCGGTTGCTGAACCCTTCCGGCACTTCGGTCATCCGGAAACGCTCGCACTTGCTGCGCCAGTAGTCGCAGTGCATCTTCAGATAATGACGGTACTGTATGGCCGCATCCTTCTCCGGTTTGGTCGCCGCACTTTTAACCCGGCGCGTTGCACCCTCAATCTGCTCCTGCAACGAGTCGATACGCTCCGGCCAGCCGAGTTCCTCGATACGGGCCCATATCTCGTCGCCGCTTGCAAGTTCCGCAGGCAGTTTGTCCCGTTTCACCTCCCGGTTGAACTGCTCGTCGCACAGCGTCTTGTTGTACTGTGCATCGTCGCCTCCGCGCGAACGGGGCACGGTGTGCTCGATGTCGTATGTCCGGCCCGCACCGAGAAACTCTGCGATTCCGATTGTCTTGCCCGTATACAAATCAATATGGTTCTGCTCTACCCACAGGCGGTATTTCAATATGTCTTCTTCGGACGGTTCGATGGGGCACCCCGTCGCAGCTGCATACGCCTTGCGAATTTCTTCTGCATATTTCCGGTTCTCGGCTTCGCGTTCCCGCTGGTACCGCTCGATGGCCTTCCTCATGTTGGCATCGTTCAACTGCCGGGAAAGTTCGACGTTGATGCGCGTACCGCGGTCGATTTTCCCTTCGCGCAGCAATTCGTTTATCAGGACGCGCAGCCGGAAGAGCGCCCGCATGGCCATCGGATTCCGGACGGCCGCAGTACGCGGCGACCCCAACCGCAGAAGGCCGTTCGCATCGGGCTGCGCCTGCGGATAGGCCTCAATCATCGACGGATGGTAAAGACGCTTCAAACGCTGCTCCTCCACACCCCAGTAAAGCCGCAGATAGTCGCGGATGCGTTCGTCTTTCCTCGCCGCACCCTCAGCACCGAGGTCTGTCATCTGGGCGGCAATTCCCTCCTCTACCTCGCGGCGCTTCGCTCCGTCGGCATACACGTCGGCCGGAAGCACCGCTTTCAGATTGGCGAAAAAGACCGCTTCATCGTACCGGTACCCGCGCCGCAGGTAAGGCAGCATCTTATCGATGGCATTCAGGCTGAGTGCGGCATACCCCTGCGGCATCCGGAACGCAGCGAGCGTCTTCGCATCGTCGGCCGAAAGCTGCAACTTCTCCTGCAACCACTGCCGCAGCCGTTCCTCGTGCTCGAAGGCGAACAATGCATGCCACACGTCGTCGACTATCCGTTCTTCGCTCTTTCCGGCACCGAGCGTATAGAGGCTGGCCAACTTCCGCTGCCACTCGCTTCCGAAAACCGACTCCAGCAGTGCCGACACGGGGCATCCCGTAACGGTCGCTCCCCGCGCGAAATTGAACTGCCAAGCCGCTTCCGTCCGGTCGCCCTTGCAGGCATAATTGTTCCTGCCCGCTATCTCTTTGGCAATATCCTCGAAATCGAAATGCGGTTTGCTCTTGCGTAGGAACAGCGACCGGACGGCCTCCCGCTCCTGCAGCGAAAGCGGGCGCGGCTCAGCATCGCCGGGGCCCGTAACCCGTACGTTATTGAGGAACTGCAACATCCGGAACTCCTCGAATCGTGGGTGCGACACCGGACAGCGACTCTTCTTCTTCTCGAACCTGCACCTGCCGACCTGTCCTTTCTGCGACTTGAGGGAACGCTGGTAGAAAATGGCGTGCTCCAGCGCCTGCTGCAACTCCTCCCCGAGCCGCTGTTTCCGACAAATGGCGTGAAACTCGGCCAAATAATGCTCGTTGCGGGCCGTATAATGCTTGCGGATTTTCTCTTTCCGCTGATAGAGCCGATAAAAGTATTCGCCCAGCCAGGTGCACCCGGCGGCGGCCATGTCGGCCGACAGTTTTTTAATGTCCTTTTTGACCGTACCGTCCTCCGCCTCGCTTCCGGCGTCTTTTCGGTTGCTCAGAAAACCGCGCCGCTGGCACAAATGATACAGCGCCCTGCCCAACACATACCGGTCTTCGCGGCAAGTCAAATCGAGCTCTTCGGTCAGCGCCCGAAACCGGTCCCGATAGGGATTCCTGTCCGCAGCATCGTCTGTACGCTGCCAACGGATGAACTCGTCGGTCACAGGATAAACCCCCTGTTTCCGCCACGCATCCAGCTGCTCCCGCGAAAGCGGCGGACAGAAATCGTTTTGCACCAGCACCCGCAGCAACGCTATCTTGCGCAGCCGACGCCGGAAATAGTGCCGGCGCAGGGCACGGGCATCGGTACGGTCCTGTACGGCAGGCCGTTCGTTATTCTTCTCGCGAGCGACGCCCTCCTGGAAAATATCCACTCCCCGGTCGAGCAGCGTGCATCCCTCTTCGGTCACCTCCACGAGCGCCCAACCGAGCGAGTTGGTGCCCATATCTATTCCCAGTCTTTTTTCCATAAAGATTTCGTTTTCGGTAAAAATAAAAATTTTATTTGGTATTTCCGCCTTATTCACTTATATTTGCAGTGTAAGAACTTCTACATCTTACCACAATAAGGCTATATGCCGAAGGTTTCAAACCTGGTCTCCGCGTACTCCGTGGAGATTTTTTTATACACCCCGTTTATCGACAGGGCGGATACACAATACCCCGACCGGCTTTCCGCAACGGACTGTCCTGTCACAAAACATGTTACCGCATGGATACGAACAATACGACGATGGAATCCTGTGCCCTGCGGCTCCGGCGCAACGGCTTCGGCGCGACAGTAGCGGCCAATGCACGGGAAGCGGGTGCATACATCCGCGCCCGCATCACCGAACTTGCCCCGCAAAGCATTTCGCTCGGCGATTCGATGACGCTTTACGCCACAGGAACGGTGGAGTGGCTGCGGACGCAGCACTCCTATCCGTTCATCGATACCTTCGAACAGGGCGTCCCTTTCAGGGAACTGATAGAAAGACGGCGGCAGGCGCTGTCATGCGACCTGTTCCTGACCGGCGCGAATGCCGTCACCCTTACCGGCGAACTGCACTGGCTGGACATGATAGGCAACCGTATCGCCCCGATAGCCTTCGGGCCGCGGCACGTCCTGCTGACCGTCGGCCGGAACAAAATCGTGGAGGACGGCGATGCCGCCTTCAAGCGTATCCGCGAAACGGCTGCCCCGCGCAATGCGGCCCGCCACGAAGGGTTCGACACTCCGTGCGTCAAAACGGGCCGATGCATGGACTGCGCCTCCCCACGGCGCATCTGCAACGAACGGCTCATCCTGCACAAATGCCACCCGAAAGGACGGATTACGGTCGTCCTGATTGACGAAGACCTCGGCCTGTAACACTCTTCATCGGAATACGATTCCGACCCGAATGTTCCTGCTGCGTTCCGCATCGGCCTCCATACCTTTATAAATATCCTTTGTCATGCCCACGGCACCCGGCACCGGTTCGCCCGTGGCAGCATCGGTCACGACGCCCGACACGGAGCAGAGCGGCCCGGCTGAGGCAAAACCGAAAACCTCGTTTTCATTTGCCGCTGCACTCGCCTTTCGCTATCTTTACAGAAGACAGGATGCGGCTCGGCTGAAGCAAAACCGAAAACTTCGTTTTCCTTTGCCTCAGCTCTCGCCTTTCGCTATCTTTGCCTGCAAAGGGAACCACCGTGGCCGCACCCGAATACAGAACCGCCTGCCTGCCCGTCGCGGATTACATCCGTGGCTACCGCGACCTGCCCCGCATTACGGGCTATTGCCGCACATGCGGCAATTACGGCACCGTATGGGGCTGTCCGCCCCACGAGGCCGACCCGCTGGAGGATACCGACTCCAATGCCTATGCCTGCATCGTCGGCATCCGCATCCCGGTGGACGACGCCGAACGACACCAGCCGGCCGATGCCGCGGAAGCAGCCACTTTGGCCCTTGACATTACCGAGCGAGCCCGCAAAATGCTGGACGGCAGCCTGCTGGAGGCGGAACGGAGGCAGCCGGGAAGCCGGGCCTTTTTCGCCGGAAGCTGCCGGATATGCGGACCCGGAAAGTGCCGTCGCCGTGAGAACGGGCCGTGCCTCTTTCCCGACCGGATGCGCCCTTCACTGGAAGCCTGCGGTTTCGACATCGAAAAGACGGCACGAGAGCTGCTCAGCATCCGGCTTCAATGGAGCGAAGGGGCCGTACTGCCTGCATGCTTCACGCTCGTGGGCGGCCTTTTCGCCGCCGCACCGATGCAAAAGGACTGGCCGTGGTAAACGCAGGAACGCGGCATGCAGCCGGAGCAGTAACCGAGATTCGCGGCCGACCTGCCGGAGCGCCCGACAGACGGCAACACCGTTTTACAATATCGATAAAAAGATGATAACGATTGTAGCGAGAAACATCGTAAAAGAGGGAAAAAGAGCGGAGTTCCTCGAAGCCGTACGCCCGCTCATCGAAGCGAGCCGTGCCGAACCGGGAAACATCGCGTACGACCTGTACGAGGACACTGCCGACTGCTGCGCCTTTTGTTTCATAGAAAGGTGGAAAGACGAAGCCGCCGTCGCGGCACACAATGAATCGGCCCACTTCCGGACGTGGATGGCTGTCAAAGCGGAGTATGTCGCATCGGGCAAAGTAACCCGCTACCGCCCCGTCTGACACACGGCACGGACAACAGTCCAGAAACTACCACCGTCCCGGCGCCTATTCTCCCGAAAGCTCCTCGACGGAATCCTTGATGTCATCCAACTCGACCAGCTTGTTCACAATGGCATAGATTGTGAGACCGGCCGGACTGTGTATGCCCAGTTTGGCCGATATGTTGCGCCGGTGGGTGATGACCGTATGCGTCGAAATGAACAGCTTGTCGGCAATCTGCTTGTTGGTCATTCCCTGCACTACGCAGGCGATGACCTCCTTCTCCCTGCCGCTCAGCGACTCGTGGCGCCTGTCGCGCTCCGGTTCGCTCACCAATTTGGCAAGCTTGTCGTTCACGGTTTCGGTGCTGTCGTAAACCGAAATGGTATCGTCGTACCCCTTCAGTACGGCATGGTCGGCGAAGGCGAACTGCAGCGCCACGCACTTCATTTCCGAATTGCCCGTATCCTTCTTCAGCTGCTGCAACGGGTACAGGCCGAGCGAAGCGGGGTTCACCAGCAGTATGTCGGGATGCTGCCACGACAATACGGTTTTCAGTTGGTCTATCTCGCTGACTTCGTATATTTCCGCCTTCAGGTTCTCTGCGTTTCCTATGACGGCGATGATACCGCTGCGTATGATTACCGAAGGTTCCGCCACCGTTATCTTCACAGTAACGCTCATCCTTCCTCCTCCAATTTTTTCTCCAGCCTCCCCACGGCCGGGACGAAGAGCAAGTCCTCGACAGCATTGTGGGAAGCGAGGTCGTTTTCGCAATTAAATATGTCGAACAACACGTTGTTTATTTCGTTGGTACTGGCCGAAGGATAATACTTAATCAGTATGTTCTTGAATTCGGTCAGAAGCGTTTCCACCTGGTCGTGGTGCCTGCTGAAAATGCCGATGCTGTAATTCCCCGACCGGCGGCCTTCGAGCAGGGCGCGTACATAGGGGAAGACGACCTCCTCCTCGTAGGCCATGTGGGTATGCACGCCCTCGGTATAATCGTCGAAATACTTCATGATGGCGCGCGAGAGGTCGTCGTGCATCCCCACCGTCTCCACCAGCTTTTCCCGGATGGCAGGCAGCCGGAATCCGAGAAAATAGTCGTGCGAGTTGTGCAGGTAGGTCACGAGCGCCTCCATGGATATTTTGTCGTACACGTCGGCCGGTATCTCGTCGTACAGCAGCATGTTGGTCACGGCGATGAATGTGGGGGTATCCACACCGTTCGCGCGGCACACCTCGTCGATGGTGCTGTCGCCGAAACCGAGCCCTATGCCGAACCTGCTCATGAGCAGCAGTACCCGGTAATTGTCGCTGACCAGGTCGCTCATCAGGTCGTTCTTGGTGTATCTTCCTATTCTCTGCATGATGGTGTGTGTTTTCTGCAAAGATAGCATTCCCTTCCAACAGGCAAAAGGCCGGCCGCAGGGGCCGACCTTACCGACTTTAAAGAAATGGCTAAAAATCTTTTTATCTGAACACAAAGATAGAGCAGCCGGCAACGGCGGACAATACCTAAAATACATGAAATAACGACGGGCCCGATACCTACATGCACGCGGCCGACCGCCCAAGAATGCCCCCGCTCCGCTGCCTGATGCACTTGTCGGCAACGCAGGGTATCCGCAAGACACCGACCGCCCCTCCTTCCCTCTACCCCCGAAAATACCGGTACGCCGGACATCCCTGTCCGGCGTACCGTCCTGAAAACCTATCTAAACCTATGAAAAGGACTGCAATTATCTTGCCGGGCCTATATACCAATTAACTCCCTCAAGCGAAGCGCCTCCGGTCCACAAGGCCGCACCGAGGAGCCGGTCTTTACTATCGGGAAGGTAGGTGATGTATCCGCTGGGGATGAGGATGCCGTACTCGCTCTCTATCCATTCCACCGCACTGCCCAGCACTACCCCATTCTCTATATCCACGACGTATCCGCTCGAAGGGCCGAAAGTACTGTCCGCCG
>DXFY01000030.1 GCA_019114205.1 Candidatus Tidjanibacter gallistercoris
ATAATTACTTTGTTGTGGCAGCCAAGAGCGGTATATTCTGCGAGCACATCAATCTGATAGGTACTATCATACGTTTCAATTTTTTGATTGTGTTTGATTTCGAAATCTTGTAGCCCTTGCATCAATAAGCCCGCCACAGAGAAATTATACGATTCACCCATTAGCTTTAGGGACGTACTTATTCAGCCCTGATTTCCCTGCATACAATCATTACCAATTATACCGACCGGAGCGTTTTATTCTGCCGCACACCATTAATCTCCTTGAGAGGAGAATTTGATGTGGAGCAAAATAGATGCATGGGTGGCGAGAACAACAGCCCGAAACTACGGATAGGAATCGGACGAAATTTCGTCCGATTCCGAATACAGCCGAGACAGGCCGGTACCGCACGGCCACTCCCTTTCTGTAGCCAGTCGTATCCCGAATGCCGACCGGGAAGAGAAAAGACTGAACAAAACGGCATATCAGTTCATCTCCTCGATGCCGAGGATGCCGTTTCGCGTCACCACAAGGCGGAACCGCTTGTACTCCACGCTGCCGCCGTAACGAAACTGCATGACGAAATTGATATAATAGATTCGGTCGGTATAAACCACCTCCACGCTTCCGTCGTCGCGCAGACGGTGCAGCGGTGTCTGCGGGTCGTCCATCTTCAGCGTGAAACGGTTGAGATGCAACCGCAGGATATCGTTGATGCCCGAAAGCCGGTACTCGTCATACCTAGCCAGCTCCTGTCCGTCGATATACACCAGTTTGCGGTAAAGGATGATTTTCTCGTCGAAGATTCGGTTCTCCGCTTCGAGCAGGGGTGTCCGGCCCCGGAGTTCGAGCACTTCGGGCGGAACTCGTCCGTCCGTGATGAAATCCATGCCCTCCTTAAGCCAGCCGACGGGCTGCTCCTTGATATTGATGTCGGCCTTGTTATCGAAATACCTGCTTCCCAGACGGTGGGCGAAATAGTAGCGCGTCAGGTCCTTGATGCGGTCCTTGAGCATATAGCTCACGACGAGCGCCACGAACAGGGGCCCGGAGAAGTTGCCGAACCTGCGCTGGAAGACGAAAGCCACCACGGTGGCGAAAACCATGGCGATACCGGCCGCAATGCTGTAATATATCTGCCGCACGGCCTTTCCGTCCTGCTTCTTGTCGAGCTTGATGTACAGGTCACTGCTGACATACTTTTTCAGTACATTGTGGCGGTACACGAGTCGGCGGTTGCCCTGCGGGTCGTCGGGCGTGACCGAAACATATCCCCGGCTTCGGCGATATGCAGCCTCGTCACGGAGCAATGCCCGCACCCGGCATGCCGCCTCATCCGTACCGCTCGCTCCCCGGAAACGCTCCAGCCGTTCCAATATTCTGAACGAAAAACTTTCCGCCAGATGGCTCATGTACTCGTCCCCGAACGAATACATGTGCCGGAGTTCCTCGCTTACGGCTGGTACTTCGATGAGCTGCCGTGCCTCCCGGTAGGCCCCGACGACGCATCGTACATCCTCCGCGAAACGTTCGCACCGCTCCGCAGCGACCTGCGCCACTTCACCGTCTTCGACTGCGTATACGGCTTCGCGCATGGCGCTCTTCACGATGGCGGAATACATCTTGATATGGTATTCATAATCCGCTGCCCGTTCGCGCGAGGGCCCGGCCGCAAGTGCGGAAAGCGCCCTGCGCAGGTGCCGCAGCGGAACGGCATCGCCCGCCGCGACCGCACCCAACGGGAATACGGGCGTAATGAACCGTACGTTGGATTTTACGTCGCGGTAAAAGTCCTCCTTGCCGTAGGTCGCAGGATTGATGTCGAGGCTGTTGGGAAGGAATATCCACGTGTTGATGGCGAAATCGCTGCCGCGTTCGCCGTCCGCCACGAATCCCACCTTGAACTCCACCGCAAAGCTGTCGTGTATCTTGGCCTTTATGTCTATCATAAAACAATCGAAAACCGGCACGCCCGCATGCGTCCTTCCGCTGCGGCTGCGGCGCAGGTCGTGCGCCGCGGCAAACACACGGTGCCTCGCACGGGCGGTCCTTCCGTCCGCCTAAGCCGCCTTATCTTCCTTCCCGCCGTCCCGCGTCGGCGCCGCCGGAGTACCGGCGGTCGTGAGATTCACCTCCAGTTGATTGAACGGTATGGTAAGCCCGTGTTCCGGGAAAGTCTTGTACACCTTTTCATTCATATCGTAATAGACATCCCAGAAATCCGAAGTGGCGGTCCAGGCACGGACAACGATTTGTACGGCACTGTCGGCCAGATTGCTGAGCGCTATGAGATAATCGGGCGAGCGCTGTATCCGCGTATCGGCCTCAAGCAGGTCGGTCAGCACCTTGCGGGCTTCGTCGTAACTGTCACCGTAAGAAATGGCGAACGTCCATTCGATACGGCGCGTACCGGATTCGGTCACGTTGTTCACGATGCTGGACGACATGCCGCCGTTGGGAATGATGATGGTCTTGTTGTCGGGAGTTATCAGCACCGTATTGAACAGGTTGATGGCCTTCACGGTACCCTCGACGCCCTGCGACACGATGTAATCTCCCGTACGGAACGGTTTGAGCAGCAGAATGAGCACCCCGCCCGCGAAATTCTGGAGCGTACCGCTCAGGGCCATGCCTACGGCGAATCCGGCCGAAGCGAGTATGGCGAGGAACGAAGTAGTCCTGATGCCAAGTACACCCACGATTACCATAACGAGGAATACCCAGACCACGATGCGCAGCAGGCTCCGGATGAATGCGTTGAGCGACGGGTCGAGCCCCCTCTTCTGAAATATCCGGTCGAGCAGCTTGTCCGCCTTTCGGATAAGCCAGCGCCCGACGATATAGATAAGTACTGCGGCGACCAGCTTTCCGCCCAGCTTGACCGCTTCGTGAAGCAGGTCGTCCCAGCTCATTTGCAGAATCCGGCGCAGCCAGTTCTCGAATTTGCCGAGCACCTCGGCATCCTCCGGTATGTCTACGTTCGGTTTGGATAATTGCAGAAAAAGATTCATCGAAAAAGATGTTTTAATGGTTCGGATTCGGTACACGCCTTGCAAAATCCATGCAGGAAACACGCATATCCGCAACCATCAAAGGTAATCCTAATTGCCGGAATCCGAAGCATCCGGCGAGAAAAATCCGCAGCCTTGCTTTTTCGCGGTTCACCGGCCGTTCCACCCGCACCGAATCCCTGCCTGCATATCCATATCGGTACCGTTTCCGCAGCCGGCATCCGCACTGTATACCGTCCGGCAGCGCATGTTTACCCCATACCCGGAAAAGCGCCCGTTTTTCCGCCGCACCGGAAAGAAGATACCGCGAAGGTATCGAAAGGTCGAATGCGCAACCGTTATCGCAACGGAAATGATAACCTCTTTCCTGTACGACGCCGACGAACGACCGACGCGTCCGTTCGCTGCGCCCCGCACGGTCGGCTCCTATTCGCCGTCACGGAGCGGGTTCCGCCCCCGTCGCCCGATATCCGACATCCGTATGTGTCCCCTGCCGCCAACGCGCACCAGGCTTGCTCCCGACCTGCGCTATTATATTGCGATGAATATACGCAAACAAGATATTTTCGTATATTTGCACGCTTTCCCCAGACAAGCCCGGATGGTGGAATAGGTAGACACGCGGGACTTAAAATCCCGTGGGCAGTGATGTCCGTGCCGGTTCGACCCCGGCTCCGGGTACCAAAGCACAATCGTATTATCTCCAACCTGCTCTTAATCAAGGTATTCGAAGACAATGCGCAAGACGGTTGCGGTGTAAGGTGCATTCCTGTGGTACAATACGGAACTCCACTGCACCGGGTATAGCAGTCCCATAATATTCCCTGCGAATCATCGAAGCGCCCCCCCTACGCCGTACTCCTGCTTTCGTATTTTCCTCATCGGTCACCATCAGAAAAGGAACCGTTTCATGGTTTGCCACCGAAAGCCTCTCGGTCAATTATCCCGATGCGGAATATGATAAAAGCATCCGTACAATACTTCGATTTTCGTACGCACCGAAAACACTGTCATCCTCTTTTTCTCAACTGCAAATATAGGGTACGTTTTTAAAAACGCCAAACACTTCACGAAGAAAACAATCATTTCATACATACATCATTCTTTAAT
>DXFY01000031.1 GCA_019114205.1 Candidatus Tidjanibacter gallistercoris
TGAGCCATGGTGTAATGGTAACACTGCAGATTTTGGTTCTGTCATTTTGGGTTCGAATCCCGATGGCTCAACACTTCACCGCCCTGTCTTCCCGAAGGCAGGGTTTCTTTTTTCCGTTATATTTCGATACCTTTGCAGGGACATCGAAACGCGACGACATGAAGATACTGAATTTCCGGGATGTACCCGAAACGCTGCACGAAGCTGTCTGGGCGCTTTACGAAGAGAGTTTCCCTGCGCACGAAAGGCGCAGCCGCAAGGCACAGGAAACCGCCTGTTCCGACCGGGAAGCACGGAGCGAAGTGATGCTGGACGACGATGGCACACTTATGGCCATCATGTTCTACTGGCTCCACGGCGATACGGTTTATGTCGAATTCCTCGCCGTGAATCCCGCACTGCACGGCCGCAGCATCGGTTCCAGAGTTATCGGGAAGCTATTGGAAACGTATCCCGGCAAACTCGTCGTACTCGAAATAGAGCCCCCTGAAGACGAGATGTCCGTGCGGCGCCTGCACTTTTACGAAAGGCTCGGCTTCGTCCGCAATCCCCATCCTTATACGCATCCTTCGTACCGCAAAGGGGCGGACGCCCACCCCCACGACCTGGTCATCATGAGTCACGGCCGCCCGGTCAGCGACGGAGAATTCGACGGATTCATCGGTTTCATGAAGGATGTGGTATGGCAATACGCTGACTGACAAAAAGAACCACTTCCTTTTCAGACACTTGCACGATATGAAAAACATTTTGCTGCTAACTGTTGCTGCCGTCCTGCTGTGCGGATGCGGCGACCGAAAAAACGACACGCCCGGCAAACTGGATTCGATGATGTCCGAAACCCGGAAAAAAGCCGAAGCCGACAAAGGTACTCCGTCGGATATCGTGGATGTCAGAATATATTACCTGCAGGACGAAGAAGTCGTATCGGGAACCTGCTCCGGCTTCATCATGGATACCCATTCCCCGCTCATCAACAATGTCGGAATAATACTCGGTACGACAGACACGATGCTGCTGGCCAAGCCGTTCATCGCCAGTTTCCCGACCGCTGCGGACAAAAAACCTTTCACGTGCGTGCTGTTTCCCAAGCATCTCCGCATCTTCGACCGGGCGACGACCAACGGAACCGACTGCTACGTCCTGAATACGGCTACTACGACCGAGAGCCGACCGACCGTCAAAAGCGGAGGTCGGTACGAATCCAATATCCAGCCCTATCTGTTCGCTCTTTCCACCGTTCTGCCGGACGAACCAATACTCCTGGAAGAATAATTCCCCCTCCCCCCTTATGCCTTGTCGCCCACAGTTGACCTGCTGTATTCTCAAGGAGGACGGGCAGTCTCGAAACGGTGCGCGAAAAGGATTTCCGGCCGCAGCGGTCGGAACGACGGAACGACGGAACGAATGACGGGATATGCCTCTTCCCGGTCGGCTCGCTGCATTGCCCCCTACCGGACGAAGGAAGCCATAGCGCACAGCACATACAAATTCCGACAGTTTCGCTGCGGACATGTCATGCCGTCGGTGCGCAGCCGACCGTTCCGATATTGCGGAACAAGCTGTCCGGCCATCTTCAGGCAGCTTGCCGTCTTTATCGGTATTCTTTCCTTACATCATGTCGCCGAACTCCCTGTGCCCCATATAATAACGCAGGACGATGGATTTGCGGTACATGCCGTAGGGAACGGCTATCGCTCCTGCCTGTACATTTCGGCGTGCGATGCGGAGCGTTTTCAGGTGCCTGTAAAAATCCATGTGTGCGCGCCATACCTGTCCGAAAGCGGCGATACGCCCCTGAAATAGGTATACGAGCGCCGAAAGGCCGTCCATCGCCATACGCAAAGGCAGGGCGGTCCACAAGTGACCGACCGGCAGGTTTTTGTAAAGCATCCTCAGGTTGTTGCGGTAATTCAGGTAGAGCTTCCGCGGAGCATCGTTTGCCAGCGTTCCTCCGCCGAGATGATAGACGATACTCGCGGGCTCGACCGCGATGCGGTACCCATACAACTGCGCCCGCCAGCACCAGTCGATTTCTTCCATGTGTGCGAAAAAATCCTCATCAAACCCGCCGACCGCGAGGAACGCATCCCGGCGGCAGGCCATACAAGCCCCCGAAGCCCAGAAACAGAAGCGGAACGTATCGTACTGCCCCGTGTCCCGTTCGGTCGTAAACAGGATTCTGCCCCGACAGAAGGGATACCCCAACGCATCCAGAAAACCGCCGCAGGCTCCGGCATATTCAAAATAATCCCGCTGCCGGTACGACCTTATCTTGGGCTGTACGGTAGCAAGGGTCGTATCCGCCTCCAGCGCCTGCACCAACGGTTCGCACCAGCCCGGCGCAGTCTCCACATCCGAATTCAGCAGGATGCAGTAATCGGCATCGATACGTGCCAGCGCCCGGTTGTACCCGCCCGCATAACCGTAATTGCCGTCGAGTCCGAGGACTTCCACCCGCGGAAATTCGGCACCGAGCATGGCCACGGAACCGTCCGTAGAGCCGTTGTCTGCCACGACGATTCCGACCTCCGCAGGAGTATCGCGCAGCACCGAAGGCAGGAACGTGCGCAAATGTTCGCGCCCGTTCCAGTTGAGTATGACCACTTTTACTTTCGGCATTCGGTTTCCTCCTGTCTTTCGAGTTCTCCGGGGTTCGGCTGATACTTCCACCGCCTGTGCGACCACAGCCAGAGTTCGGGCCGCTTCGTTATCATTTCCTGAAGGCGCTCGGCATAACGCCGCGTGATTTCGTGGGGAGCGACCGCCTCATGTCCGTCATAAATCAGTTCGAAACGCGCACGGTAATGCGCCCGCCGCACCTTTTCCATGTGAACGAAATAGACCGGCATTCCGAAACGCAGGGCCATGCTTTCGAGCCCGTCGTAAAACAGCGTGGGCCGGCCGAAGAAATCGTACCAGTAATCCCGGTGGAACCAGGGCGGCGTCTGGTCGGCAAGCAGGCCGACGACCATCCGAATGCCCTCCTTCCGGTTGCGAACGACATGCCGCAACACCACGGACATGGATACGGGCGCCATGCCCATGCGCGAACGGATGCTGCGGTAGAGCATGTCCATCACCCTGTTGTGCAGCGTCTTGTATACGCCTATCGTTTCCCGGCCCGCCTCGTCGCCGAGTGCATAGGCGATGAAATATTCCCACGAACCGTAATGCGACAGGCCCGCAATCCAGTCGATACCGGCCACCGCCTTCCGGTGAGCCGCTTCGTCCTCGAAAATCAAACGCTTGCGCAATCGCTTGCGGCTGACGCTCGTAAGGTCGATTGTGTCGATGAATACTTCGGTCAGATGCCAGTAAAAGCGGCGTTCCGTAAGGCGCAGTTCCTTCCGGCTTTTTTCGGGAAAAGCGCTGCGCAGGTTCTCCCGCGTCACCCGCAGCCGGTAGCGGAAAACGTAATAGAGCAACAAATACAATACTCCGGCCAAAGGATAATAAAGAAACCACTCAGGAAGCAGTCCTATCGCCTTGAGCAGATAATAAAGAAGGTAATATCCCGTCTTTTCCGGCAGGCTCGCCCCAGCCGTTATGTCATTCTTCGCCTTCAATGTACAGTATGACCCGGTCTGTTTTCAGCCTCGTGCGCAACCATCCTGCGATTTTGTCGCGGTCCATCCTGCCGGTCAGCAGGCTGTCCGGTTTCACGGTCACCACGACCGCCGTATCGGAGGGACGTCCCTGTATGTCGTAAAAAACGTGTTTCGACAGGGACACTTCGCCGACATGGTCGGCGACATGCGCGATTTCACGCGAAATGTCCGCCACGGCAATCGTATCGACCATTCGGACGGATGCCAGACGTTCCTGCAGCCTGGCGATGGTCCGGTTCTTCTCGTCGATGATTTCCGAATAACTGTGCTGTATTTTAGAAAAGTCTATATGTTCGTTTTCGTCGGCCTGTCTAACTATCAGTTCCGTATGCTCCAACCCGTAGTAAGCCATCTGGGCGCCGGCGTTTTCTATCACGTTGCGCGACAGCGGTTCACCCACGAGACGAACTTCCACGGCTGACTTTTTACCTTCGTACCGGTAACGGGTATCGTAATCGACGAGCATCGTTTTGTTGAACTGGAACACGTTCGTCACGTACCGGTCTACGTTCGCCTCGAACTGCGTTTTGCGCAGAATGTTGAAGGTCAGTATCATGCTCGGTACGATGATGATGGCGGCGAACAGGGCGACATACCGCTTCATCCGTTTGCTCGCGGCCTGGTCGAGCGTCCTCTTTTTCTCGTACTTCAGGAAAATGACCATCAGGTAGGACGCGAGGGCGATGAATACCGTATTGATGACGAACAGGTAAAGTGCGCCGAGCACGTACATGATTTCTCCCGAAGCGATGCCGAACCCTACGGTACAGAGCGGCGGCATGAGGGCCGTGGCGATGGCCACGCCGGAGATGACGGTTCCCGTGCGGTCGCAACGCGTCTGGGCCAGCATACCGGCCAGCCCGCCGAAAAAGGCGATGAGCACGTCATAAGTCGTGGGACTCGTCCGTGCCAGCAGTTCGCTCTGTGCACTGCTGTACGGCGATATGAGGAAATAAACGGTCGAAGTAACGATGCTTACCACAAACATCCACAAGAAGTTGCGAAGCGACTTTTTAAGCAGTCCGAAATCGTTGATGCCGACCGCAAGCCCTACTCCCATGATGGGCCCCATGAGCGGGGATATGAGCATCGCACCGATGATGACCGCCGTGGAATTCACGTTCAATCCGAGCGACGCGATGAACGTCGCACAAATCAGCACCCACAGATTCGTACCGCGGAATTCGACACCCTTATATATGCTGGCTTCCACCTCTTCCTGAGTGGCGTTGTCGTCCCCCAGGTCGAAACGGTCGCGGACATTTCCGAAGAAACGCCCCATCAGCGTTTTGTAAACCCTTTTTGTCTTTTCCTTTTTTGCGTTATGTTTTTCCATTTCCATCTTCGTATCCCCGTTCGTTATCCGCGGAACGCACGCCGCTGCTTCCTGCGAGTACAATCACGAATTCTCCTTTCGGTTCGTGTTCCCGGAAATGCGCCGCCGCCTCGGTAAGGGTACCGCGTACCGTCTCCTCGAACTTTTTGGTAAGTTCCCGCGACACCGACACAGGCCGGTCGGCACCGAATACCGCCACAAACTGCTCCAGCGTCCGAACCACCCGGTAAGGCGATTCGTAGAATATCATCGTCCGCGCCTCTTCCCGAAGCGTTTCCAATCGCTTGTTCCTTCCCTTCTTTTGAGGCAGAAAACCTTCAAAACAGAAACGGTCCGCCGGGAAACCGCTCTGAATAAGCGCCGGAACGAAAGCCGTAGCTCCCGGCAGCGTTTCCACCTCGATACCCCGTTCGATACAGGTGCGCACCAACAGAAAACCGGGGTCCGAAATTCCCGGCGTCCCCGCATCGGATACGAGCGCTATGCGCTCGCCCGCTTCCAGCCGGTTGGCTATCGATTCCACGGCCGCATGCTCGTTGAATTTGTGGTGGGCGAACATGCGCTTTTCAAGACCGAGATGCCGGAGCAGCACTGCAGTGGTACGCGTATCTTCGGCCAATACGATGTCGGCTTCCTTCAGTACGCGGACGGCCCGCAGCGTGATGTCTTCCAAATTCCCTATCGGTGTGGGAACGATATACAGCCTGCCCATTCCGCAACCTTTTACAACAATTTCCGGGCAAGCATGTCGGTCAGCAGCACGGCCGCCTGGCTGGATGCATTCCAACCGTAACGGTCGTGAATATACAGCATCGCATCCTCAATCGACGCACAGCCGTCGAGAGCCGACACGGCCTCCTCGTAAGCTTCCGCATCCCCACCGAACAAGTCGCGCACGAACATGTAACGGTCGTTCAGACCGATGAGCTGGCGCAGCGAAGAAGCCTTCTCGTGGCCGAGACGGGTCGCCACATCGGTGACGGGACCGTGCAGCGTATCGGCGAACGTCCGGCCGCCACCGCCGATGACTTCGCCGAGCACCGGTCGCTTCGACTCCACCGGAACGACCGGAGGAACGACTGCGGCCGCCGTATCCTCCCCACCGCGCTCCGCACGGGTAGCACCGTTTTCCTCCGCGGCGGCAGGAGTGTCCGGAACGATGTCCGTTGCCGATTCCGTCACGAAATATTTATGGGATGTTCCAGCCACGAATACCTCCCCGTCGTCATACAGGGCGCGCACCGTACTGCTTCGTCCGGCATGCAGCCGAACCCGCGGCTCCGAGCCGGTGGCTCCCTTCTCTTCCCGGACGGGAGCAGGTGTATCGGAAGTCGCTTCCGAACCTTCCACTTGGGCAGCGACGGATTCGTGCACGACCGTTTCACGGGGAGCCGACACCTCCTTCCCGAAACGTACCGTTTCGTAAAGATTCTTTATCTTGTCCAGCAGCAGGTCGTATTCGAGTTCGCCGACACTGCCCTGCCTTTTCCAATCCTCCAACAGGCCCGAAATTACCTTCAGGTCTTCTTCCGCAATCGTATGATTCATACCGACAGGATTTTATCTCACACCGGCCGGAAGACGGCCGCACCGCATGCCGTCTCTGCGCCTTTTATCCCTCAAAGATACGGCAGGACACGGTATATTGCAAACGGCGGAGAAGAAATTGCCGCGGATGCCGGGGGCGGACGAACGTTCCGGACGCTTTCCGAAACGGTTCGGAAAGTCTTCCGTCCATGTATTCGAACCGGCAGACAACCCCTATAATTCAGCAAATTGAGCAGGTCGGCCACCTTGCATCCGACCACTGCCCTGCCTGCGCGAATATTTTCGATTATAATTCATATCTTTGCATCCTGAAAACCCGATAAAGAAACGCGACATGGCATTACAATGCGGAATAGTCGGCCTGCCGAACGTGGGTAAATCCACGCTTTTCAACTGCCTTTCCAACGCGAAGGCCCAGGCGGCGAACTTCCCTTTCTGCACCATAGAACCCAACGTGGGCGTCATCACCGTACCGGACGAACGGCTGGTCGAACTCGCCCGCATAGACAATCCGAAGAAGGTCATCCCCACTACCATAGAAATCGTCGATATCGCAGGGCTCGTGAAGGGCGCCTCTAAAGGCGAGGGGCTCGGCAACAAGTTCCTTGCGAACATCCGCAATACGGACGCCATCATCCACGTGCTGCGGTGTTTCGAGAACGGCAACATCACGCATGTGGACGGGTCGGTGAACCCCGTGCGGGACAAGGAAATCATCGACACGGAGCTGATAATAAAAGACCTCGAAACGGTAGACAACCGTCTGGCCAAGGTGCAGAAACAGGCACAGACCGGGGGCGACAAGAACGCCAAACGGCAATACGAAATACTGGTTCGGTACAAGGAGGCGCTCGAAGCGGGCAAGGCGGCGCGTACGGTGGAACTCGACAAAGAGGAACGGAAGGTCGTAACAGACCTGAACCTGCTTACCGACAAACCCGTACTGTACGTCTGCAATGTGGACGAAGCGAGCGCCGTGGCGGGCAATGTCCATGTGGACGCCGTTCGCGATGCCATTCGGGACGAGCATGCGGAATTGCTCATTGTCGCCGCGGCGACCGAAGCCGACATCGCGGAACTGGAGAGCTTCGAAGAGCGCAAAGCATTCCTTGCGGACGTTGGACTTGAAGAATCGGGCGTCAGCAGGCTCATCAAGGCCGCCTACCGGCTGCTCGACCTGCAGACTTACTTCACCACCGGACCGGACGAATCGCGCGCATGGACTTTCACGAAAGGAACGAAAGCTCCTCAGGCAGCGGGGATTATCCACACCGATTTCGAGCGGGGCTTCATAAGGGCGGAGGTTATCAAATACGACGACTACGTGACGCTCGGTTCCGAAAAGGCCTGCCGCGAAGCGGGCCGGATAGCCATCGAAGGCAAGGACTACGTGGTACAGGACGGCGACATCATGCACTTCCTGTTCAACGTATGAAGGATTTCGGAGCATCGGGACGCCGCCTTTCGGTATGCCGGAACCGACGCCCGAAGGGAACGCATTTTGCAGGAACCGCGAAGGGTACTGCCGGTACGCGCTTCCGTAAATACAGTTGGCCCGTCGGCCGGCGGGAACCTGAAACGAGGATTTAAATGTTCAACCTTAAAACTCTGTTATCCATGAAAACGAACACGGCCATCATCATTTGTGCGGCAGCGGTCGCATGCGCCCTGATACTCGGCGGCGCCTACAAGTATAAATACCGGGAACAGCACACCATCGTGGTGACGGGGCTCGGCGAAGAGGAATTCGTTTCCGACCTCATCGTATGGCGCGGATGGCTCGTCGTAGACAACCCGTCGGTGACCGAAGGTTATGCACAGCTTGAAGCAAACAAACGCAAAGTGCAGGATTTCATTACACAGAAAGGAATCCGAACGGAAGACATCGTTTTCATGTTCGTGGACTCCTACAAGAATACGGAACCTATTTACCAGAACGGCGACTACGTGGGGCAGCGCTTTACGGGCTATACCCTGCGCCAGCAGTTCACCGTGGAAAGTATCGACGTGGAAGCCGTGGAAGCCATATCCCGTGAAATATCGGTACTGCTGGCCCAGGGGGTACAGCTCGAATCCTCCCAGCCCGACTATTATTACAGCAAGCTCGACGACCTCAAACTGGAGCTGATTGAGCAATCGACCGCCGATGCGAAGGCCCGTGCGGAAAAAATCGCGGCACAGGCGGGTGCGAAGCTGAAGAAACTGAAGAGTGCACGCATGGGCGTCTTCCAGATTACGGGCGCCAATACGAACGAAGAATTTTCCGCGGGAGGCAATTTCAACACTTCCAGCAAGAACAAGAAGGCACGCATCACCATGCGCCTCGAATACAACATCCGATAACCCAGAATGCCGCAGGAGAGCAATGAAGCACATCCCGCACTGCGGCGAACGATAACACAACAGACGACAGCTATGACCAACAGACGGGTAAGAGTACGTTTCGCACCGAGTCCAACCGGCCCTTTGCACATGGGCGGTGTCAGGACGGCGCTTTATAATTATCTTTTCGCCCGGCGTGCCGGCGGCGACTTCATCATCCGAATCGAGGATACGGATTCGCACCGCTATGTGCCGGGAGCGGAGGAATATATCTTCGAGGCGCTGCAATGGTGCGGCATCCGGGCCGACGAAGGCATACGCGAAGGCGGCCCGCACGGACCGTACCGCCAGAGCGAGCGCCGCGAAATCTACCTGCAATACGCCCTGCAGCTCGTCGAATCGGGCGACGCCTACTATGCGTTCGATACGCCCGAAGCACTGGAACGGATGCGGACGGAAGCCGAAGCCGGGGGCGAAGCGTTCGCATATAATTATAAGGTAAGGGAACGGCTGGACACCTCCCTCGCCCTGCCTGCCGGGGAAGTACGGGCACGAATCGAGCGGGGCGACCAATGGGTGATACGGTTCCGGATGCCGGAAAACGAACAGGTGCGCATGCACGACCTCATTCGCGGCGACGTGACGGTAAACACGTCCACGCTGGATGACAAGGTACTCTACAAGTCGGCCGACCGCCTGCCCACGTACCACCTGGCCAACATCGTGGACGACCATTTGATGGAGATATCCCATGTGATACGCGGCGAGGAGTGGCTGCCGTCGCTGCCGCTCCACTACCTGCTCTACCGGGCTTTCGGATGGTCGGATACGCAGCCCGAATTCGCACACCTGCCGCTGCTGCTCAAACCCACGGGACAGGGAAAGCTGAGCAAGAGGGACGGAGACAAGATGGGCTTCCCCGTCTTTCCGCTGGAGTGGAAATCGCCGGCGGGCGAATGCTCGCGTGGCTACCGCGAAGACGGCTACTTCCCCGAAGCGTTCGTCAATATGCTCGCCCTGCTGGGCTGGAATCCCGGCACGGAACAGGAAATCTTCTCGATGGACGAATTGATAAACCAATTCTCATTGGAGCGGGTGAGCAAGGCCGGCGCGCGTTTCAATCCCGACAAGGCCCGCTGGTTCAACGCCCAGTACATGCACGTACGCGACGATAACGAGCTCGCCGAAGCATACCTGCCGCTGCTGCGCGAACACGGCGTGGAAATCCCCTTCGAACAGGCGGCCCGTATCGCAGGCTACATCAAGGGACGGGCTACCTTCGTGAGCGACTTTTGGGAACTCTCTTACTTCTTGTTCCGGGCGCCCGTCTCGTTCGATGTCAAAACGGCTGCGAAATACTGGAAGGGCGAGAATCCGGAATCCGTCGCCGGACTGCGCGAGGTGCTGGCCGGCATCGACGACTTTACGAACCGGAACATGGAAACCGTCTGTCATGCCTGGATTGAGGAGCACGGCTACAAGATGGGGCAAATCATGAATGCCTTCCGCCTGGCCATCGTGGGAGAAAGCAAAGGCTTTTCGATGTACGAGATGTGCGAAGTCCTCGGCAAGGAGGAAACCCTCCGCCGGCTCGACTATGCCCTGGCCCACATTCCGCGCGCGGACGCATAACGACGCCCGAAGCGCACTACCATACTCCTCGCCGGCCTGTTTTTCGGATGTGCCGGCGGGGAGGTGTCGTTTCATGTCTTCGCGCCGACGGAGGGGCGGAAAACGACACGGCCTGCCCTGTCGTACTGCGCTCCCCCATTGTCGGTAAACGCAAAGCCGCAATGCCTCTCGCAGCCGCGTCGAAAGCTCTCGAAAAACGCCCCGAAGGGGGCCGGAGCTCCGTCTGCCGTGTATTTGCAAATAGTTCCCAAAAAAACATGCCTACCTATTTTTAGTTACGAAATAAGTACGTATTTTTGTAAGCAAAATAGCCCACGGCTTAACAAATCATAATCTATTATGGCTAAAATCAAAGGAACTATCATTGTGGACATCGAGCGCTGCAAGGGTTGCGGCGTGTGCGTGCCTTCATGTCCGAGCAATGTGTTGGCCCTTTCGCCGCATGTGAACGGCAAAGGCTACAACTACAGCTATATGGCTAACCCTGACGACTGCATCGGTTGCGCCAGCTGCGCTATCATGTGTCCGGACAGCGTCATTACAGTGTACAGACAAAAATTCGAGTAAGCGATGAAGAAAGAGGTAAGATTGATGAAAGGCAACGAAGTACTCGCCGAAGCGGCGATACGTTGCGGCGCCGATGGCTATTTCGGCTATCCTATCACCCCGCAGTCGGAGGTAATGGAGACGCTCATGGAACTCAAACCATGGGAAACCACCGGAATGGTCGTTCTTCAGGCTGAAAGCGAAGTATCGGCAATTAACATGGTATACGGTGCGGCCAGCACCGGCAAGAAGGTGCTGACCTCCTCGTCCAGTCCCGGTGTCAGCCTCATGAGCGAAGGGTTCAGCTACATCGCAGGCGCCGAACTGCCCTGCGTGGTCATCAACGTTACGCGCGGCGGCCCCGGTCTGGGTACCATACAGCCCTCCCAGAGCGACTATTTCCAGGCGACCAAAGGCGGTGCGCACGGCGACTTCCATCTCATCGTACTCGCTCCGAATTCGGTACAGGAAATGCACGACTTCGTATTCGACGCATTCGACCTGGCATTCAAATACCGCAACCCCGTCATGATTCTCTCAGACGGCGTTATCGGCCAGATGATGGAAAAAGTCGTGCTGGCCGACCAGCGTCCGCGCAGAACCGACGAGGAGCGCATCGCACAGGACGGCGACTGGGCACTGACGGGCAAAACGCCCGACAGGGAGGAACACGTCATCACCTCGCTCGAACTCGACCCGTACGCACAGGAAAAGTTCAACGAGAAGCTCATCGCCAAATATGCGAAAATCCGTGAAAACGAAGTACGGTACGAAGAATTCATGACCGAGGATGCCGACTACGTCATCGTGGCGTTCGGGTCCGCGGCCCGTATCTGCACCATGACCGTCGAGATGGCCCGCGAGGCAGGATACAAGGTAGGTCTTGTCCGTCCCATCACCCTCTATCCGTTCCCGACGAAGGTGCTCCACGACCTCGCCGCAAGGGGCGTCAAAGGTTTCCTTTCGGCGGAGCTCAACCACGGCCAGATGGTAGAGGACGTACGGCTCGCAGTGAACGGTCAGGCTCCCGTAGAGCATTACGGCCGCAGCGGCGGTGCGGTGTTCTCGCCCGACCAGGTTTACGAGGCATTGTTAACGAAAATAATAAATAAGTAAAGATATGGCTGAATTTGAAGTACAAATAAAGGAAGAGAACTTGGTATTCCGCAAATCGCCTGTTCTCACGGACAAAGTGATGCACTATTGTCCGGGGTGCAGCCACGGAACCGTCCACAACCTCGTAGCGGAAGTCATCGGGGATTTGGGCATACAGGAAAAAACCATCGGTGTATCGCCCGTAGGCTGCTCCGTATTCGCATACAATTACCTTCACATAGACTGGGCGCAGGCTGCACACGGACGTGCATGTGCCGTAGCCACCGCAATCAAGCGTACGAATCCTGACAAGATGGTGTTCACCTATCAGGGCGACGGCGACTTGGCCGCCATCGGTACAGCGGAAACGATACATGCCTGCAACCGCGGCGAAAACATCGTCGTAATCTTCATCAACAACGCCATTTACGGTATGACCGGCGGTCAGATGGCCCCGACTACGCTTGTCGGCATGAAAACGGCTACCAGCCCCTACGGTCGCGACCCGAAGATACACGGCTTCCCCTATAAGATAGCCGACATGATAGCTCCGCTTCCCGGCGTATGCTACGTTACCCGTCAGTCGGTACACACTCCCGCCGCCGTGCGCAAAGCCAAAAAGGCCATCCGCAAGGCATTCGAAAACGCACTCGCAGGAAAAGGTCTTTCGTTCGTCGAGATGGTTTCCACCTGCAACAGCGGCTGGAAGATGTCTCCGGTCGATGCGAACAAATGGATGGAAGAGAACCTCGTTCCGTTCTATCCGCTCGGCGACATCAAAGGTTGATTCATTCAAAATCGGAAAGAAAGTATGAAAGAAGAATTGATTATAGCAGGATTCGGCGGGCAGGGAGTGCTCTCCACCGGTAAGATTCTGGCCTATTCGGGAGTGATGCAGGATTTCGAAGTGTCGTGGCTTCCCTCCTACGGTCCCGAAATGCGAGGCGGTACGGCGAACGTTACGGTTATCATCAGCGACAAGCGCATCAGTTCCCCCACCTTGCAAACATTCGATACGGCCATTATTCTGAACCAGCAGAGTATGGACAAGTTCGAGAGCCAGGTAAAACCGGGCGGCGTACTCATCTACGATACGAACGGCATCACCCGCCACCCGCAGCGCAAGGACATCAAAATCTACACGATTGATGCTACTGAAGAAGCTGCCAAGAGGGGAAATTCGAGGATATTCAATACGCTCATTCTCGGCGGTTATCTGAAAGTACGCCCGATTGTGACGCTCGAAAACGTTTATAAGGGACTGAAGAAGTCGCTGCCGGAACGCGCTTGGAAATCGCTCCCGATGAACGAGGAAGCCATCCGTATCGGTATGGAAATCATCAAGGAAGTACAATAACATTTTCAGGCGGTTTCGACCGACCGATAGAATCAAAAAGGAGGGATGGTGTTTGCCGTTCCTCTTTTTTATATCCCAGGCTGTTCCGGAACAATATGAGTGAACCCGGCAGGCTGCAAGGTTCTTTCAGGCTGTCTCTTCCATACGTTCCGAACGCATTTTGCACCTCTGCCCGATGCCGTTCGGTCCGAGGCGAAGAATGAATGGCCGGACACCGGATTTGCCGCCTAACAGCAGGACGCGGGAAAACAGTACGCTGCCCTGCTCCGACGACAACCGTTCCGTAACTCGATTCGCCCGGCAGACGACAGAGTTTTGCTCCGCCGGGCACCGAATGCCAACTCTATCGAAGGTATCCCCCGAACGCTTATTCTGCCTCGTCGGACAACGGAAACGCCCAGTAGTGCAACTATAAATTTCGTCGAAACGAAACAAACAGCAACAGAGCGCAGGGAATCGTCCGGTCGGCTGCCGTCCATCCGCTCGCACTCAGGGCACCCGCTGCTCCCCTCCCGCCTGTACAAAAACGGTATCGGGGCATCGGCATTCCTGCATCGTCCGTATTCATGCTCCAGACACGTGCCTGCCCAGTCTCCATAAATACGGAACGGCGACGGATAACCGTCGCCGTTCCATCATTCCATGAGTCGGTGCGTCCGGTACTATTCAAAACGCAGTTCGCCTTTGGGTTTCAGGCCGTTCAGGTACTCGTGCACCTCCATGCGCTGTTTACCGGCCGGCTGCACCTGTTGCGGAAGCATATACCCGTCGCGGCAGGCGACACGCAGCATTCCGCTTTCGATGCTCACGCATCCCGGAGCATCGGTCGTCCGTGCGGGAAGGAATGCAGCCGCAAGGATTTTTACGGTGCTTTCGCGAATTACCGTACCGTCCGTTACGGAACGCTCCCGAAGCATGCCCCAGGCACCGGGATACGGCGACAATCCCCGGATACGGTTCACAAGCGCACTGCCCGTTCCGGAAAAGTCCAGACGGCACGTATCCTTGAATATCTTGGGGGCAGGCTTCAACGCCTCCGGAGCGACTTCCTGCTGCGGATGGGGGCGGAATCCTTCCGACACGACCGCATGCACGCTCTCCACCACCAGTCCGGCTCCCGTTTCCATCAGTTTGTCATGGAGCGTCCCGGCATTGTCCGCAGCATCGATGGTCACGCGGCGCGAAGCGATGACCGCCCCCTCGTCCATGCGCGGATTCAGCATGAAGGTGGTTACGCCGGTTTCCGTCTCCCCGTTGATAATCGCCCAGTTGATGGGGGCTGCCCCGCGGTATTGGGGCAACAGGGAAGCATGCAGGTTGAACGTACCGTATCGGGGCAGTTCAAACACCGCACGCGGAAGCATGCGGAATGCTACGACGATGCCCAAGTCGGGGTTCAGGGCGGAAAGCTCCGCGACGAACGCTTCCGAGGAGAGCTTCTCCGGCTGCAGCACAGGCAGGCCCGCTGCTACAGCATACCGTTTTACGGCACTTTCCTGTACCTTCAGTCCGCGGCCTGCCGGTTTGTCCGGCATGGTAACGACAGCCACGACGCGATATCCTCCCTCCACCAGCGCCCTCAGAGGCGCCACGGCGAAATCGGGCGTCCCCATATACACGATGCGCAACGCTTTCGGTTCGACGGCCATGCGAAAACTCAGTGTCGTTCCTGTTTGAAAAGTCCCAGGGTATGCCCCATCCGCTCCTCCTTGGTCTTCAGGTATCTTTCATTATACCTCGTCGGCTCGGTCACGATGGGAACGACCTCCTCGATGGAAAGCCCGTACCCTTCGAGTCCCGCCCGTTTGGTGGGGTTGTTGGTCATCAGGCGCATTTTGGTAATGCCCAGTTCGTGCAGGATGCTGGCTCCCACACCGTAATCCCGTTCGTCCACGGCGAAACCGAGCCGGAGGTTGGCTTCCGCCGTGTCGTACCCGTTTTCGTCCTGCAACTTGTACGCCCGTATCTTGTTGCAGAGCCCGATACCGCGGCCCTCCTGCATCAAATATACCACGGCACCCTTGCCCTCCTGCTCAATCATGCGTACCGCCTCTTCGAGCTGCGCTCCGCAGTCGCATCGGACCGAACCGAAAATATCGCCCGTAGCGCATGCCGAATGCACCCGCACCAGCACCGGTTCGCCCGGTTTCCACGTTCCCTTGATGAGGGCCATATGTTCCAGACCGTTGCTTTTCTGCCTGAACGGAATGAACCGGAATTCGCCCCACTTGGTAGGCATGGCCACCTCTTCGCCCTTCTCGACGATGCTCTCGTTCTTCAGACGGTAAGCGATGATGTCCGCAATGGAAACGATTTTCAGCCCGAACCTGTCCGCTATCTCCAGCAGCTGGGGCAGACGCGCCATGGTGCCGTCCTCGTTCATGATTTCGATAAGCGCTCCGCCGGGACGCATGCCCGCCATGCGCGCCAAGTCGATAGCAGCTTCCGTATGGCCCGGACGTCTCAGTACCCCCTTGTTGCGTGCCCTCAGGGGATTGATGTGGCCCGGACGTCCGAAATCCTCCGGCTTGGCATTCGGGTCAACCAGAGCGCGGATTGTCGCCGCCCGGTCGTGTATGGAAACGCCCGTCGTGCATCCATCGTGCAGGTAATCCACCGTCACGGTGAACGGCGTTCCCAGCAGCGAGGTGTTGTTGCCCACCATCATGTCGAGGTCCAGTTCGCGGCACCTGTCCTCCGTAAGCGGGGCGCACAGCACGCCGCGACCGTTGTGCAGCATGAAATTGACGATTTCGGGCGTTATCTTTTCGGCGGCCACAATGAAGTCGCCTTCGTTCTCCCGGTCTTCGTCGTCCACTACGATAACGACTTTCCCCTGGCGGAAGTCTTCGAGAACCTCCTCTACGGTATTAAGCTTCCTTTGCTCCATGCTTGTTCCTCTCTTTTCTTTGTTGTCTGATTTCGCTGACCTTGTCTTTCAGTCTGGCAAATTGTATTCTGTACCAATCCATATTGAACAGATTGGAGTCGTTCGTCGATTTGTAAATAAGGTAAAGGGCGATGGGCAGCAGGATGAACGACGACAGCCACATCCCCTGAAAAGCGCTGCTGATGCCGTCGCGGGCCATCTTCTCCCCCGACATGCTGATGATGTAATAGACCACGAAGAACAGTACCGATACCACGACGGGCAGCCCCAATCCTCCCTTGCGGATGATGGCTCCGAGCGGGGCGCCTATCAGGAAGAAAATCATCACCGACACCGGCAGGGATACCTTCCGGTGCCACTCTATCTCGGAACGGTACAGGTTGGTCAGATTCATCTTGTAGGAATCCTCCTCGTAATTGATGGTATTCCGGGAATTCTTCGCTTTCGTCAGCGCGTTGTTCAACACGTCCTTGCGCCGCACGGCGTCCAACTGCTCCACCTGCGCGTAAACCGGCACGGGCGTCCGGTACGAATAGTCGGTCGGAATGCTGTCCGTCATTCCCAGTACGAAGGGGTCGAATTGCAGGAGGTTGTTGCGCAGCAACGGTTCGTAGGAACGTGCCATGTCCCGCGCCACTACGATGTTGAGCGAATCGATGTCCTTTTCGAGACGCGCAATGGGCTGCGTCTGCGTCCCGTGGCTGAACCGGTCGCTGCTCGAACGCTGGAAATCGAACCCTTTGAGCGGTATGACGGCCTGCTGCAGGTCGAATGTCTGCTGCGTGAACTGGCTTTCGCTATACCATTGATAGTTGCGCGTCGTTTCGTAACGTTCTCCGTTGTAAAGCGTCACGAGCAGGTAACGCTTGTCGTCCGAAAGACGGATGTATCCCGAATCGGCCAGTGTCGTGGACATCGTTCCGCTGCGGGCCTGGTTCCGCGTATCGTAAATGAGCACATCGTTGAGCAAGCCGGTTTGCTTGTCCTGATGCCCCACACGGATGCTCATGTCGTCGATGCCGTTGAAAAAAGCCCCGTCCTTGAATTCGATGGTCTGTTTTTGCTGACTGATGTCCGCCAGCAATGTGTTCATTTGTTTCCACGCATAAGGCACGAGGTTGTTCGACGCGAAAAAGCCGCCTATGGCGACGAATACGACCAGTACGGCGAGCGGAGCGAGGATGCGCGGCAGCGAAATGCCCGCCGACTTCATGGCGAGCAGTTCGTTGTTTTCGCCGAGATTCCCCATCGTCATAATCGCGGCGAACAATGTGGCCAGCGGCAGCGACATGGGAATCGTCGTGGCGGAAGCATACGCCATCAGTTCGAGAATGACGCCGAATTCGAGTCCCTTGCCGACGAGGTCCTCGATGTACCTCCACAGGAAGTTCATGAGGAAGATGAACGCCACGATGAAGAACGTGAGGACCATAGGCCCTATGTACGACTTCAGGATGAATCTATCGAGGGTTTTCACTATACGCCACGGTTTTTCGGCTACGCAAAGGTAGCAGTTTTATAATTACAAGCGTAAGCGCCAGAAGAAATATTGCGGCGGCCCCGGCCGGAATGTTCAGGGCGTAGCTGAGGTACAATCCGGCGACGTTCCCCGCCACGGCGACGGCCGAAGCCCAGACCATGATGCGCCGGAAGGATTTCGTGAGCGTATTCACGATGACGGCGGGCATGGTCAGCAGCGAGATGAGCAGAACGATGCCGACGCTCCGGATGCAGAACACCACAGCGAGCGCCACGAGCACCGCCATCGCACAGGATACCGCAGCGACCGGTACCCCCCGGCTCCGGGCGAACTGCGCATCGAACGCGACGTACATGACCGTCCGCAGGAAAAACGGTATGAGCAGAAGCAGCACCGCCGCCAGAAAAGCCAGCGCGGCGATGTCCGCCGCCGTCACCGTCAGGATATTTCCGAACAGGAAACTCATCAGGTTCGGCGCATAGCCGGGCGTCAGATAGACGAATATCACCCCCACCGCCATGCCGAGGCTCCACACCATGCCGATGACAGAATCCTCGCGTATCTTCCCCCTGCGCGCGCCCCATTCGATTCCGAGCGAAGCGAGAACGGCGAATGCCGCAGCCCCCAGAATCGGATTCAGCCCCAGGTAATAGGCGATGCCGATGCCGCCGAACGAGGCATGCGTGATGCCGCCGCTGAGAAATACCATCCTCCGTGCGACGATATAGGTACCGACGATACCGCAGACGATGCCCGAAAGCACCGCAGCCACCAGCGCATGCTGCAAAAACGTGTATTCGTAAAGCGCCCTGAAAAACTCCATGTCCGTCCGCACACCCCTGTCGGGTTCCGTGGAATGCAAATTTACGGAAAAAATCCCGGCAAGGCGCATCCCGCCGCCCCGGATGCGCTTTTATTTCGCGTTTGCGCCCTTTTTCGTAACTTCGCTGCCCAAAACAGACGTCAAGATGGCTTCGCCGAAAAAAGTCAGTTTCCATACGCTGGGCTGCAAATTGAACTTTTCCGAAACTTCCACAATCGCACGGCGGTTCGAAGAGAACGGTTACCTGCGGGTTCGGCATCCGCGGGAAGCGGACATATGCGTCGTCAATACCTGCGCAGTCACGGAACATGCCGAAAAGAAGTGCCGGAACCTGATTCGGCGCCTGCACCGCGAGTCGCCCAGCGCCATCATCGCCGTTACGGGCTGCTACGCACAACTGAGGCCGGAAGAGATAGCCGCCATCGAGGGAGTAGACCTCGTGCTGGGCAACCGCGGCAAGGGGGAACTGTTCGACCGCGTGGCTGCGCTGGGCGGCAAAACGGGCGTACATATCCATTCCTGCGAAACGTCCGAGTTGACCGACTTCTTCGCCGCATTTTCCACAGGCGAACGCACGAGGGCTTTTCTGAAGGTGCAGGACGGCTGCGACTACAAGTGTTCCTACTGCACGATACACTATGCCCGCGGAGCCAGCCGCAACATGCCGGTGGCCGACATCGTACGCGAGGCCGAACGCATCGCCGCGTCCGGCCGCCGGGAAATCGTCGTCACGGGCATCAACACGGGCGATTTCGGCCGTACTACCGGCGAGCGGTTCATCGACCTGCTGGCGGCGCTGGAGAAAGTGGAAGGCATCGAACGGTACCGCATCAGTTCGATTGAGCCGAACCTGCTGACCGACGAAATAATCGAGTTCTGCGCAGCATCGTCCAAATTCCAGCCCCATTTCCACATTCCGCTGCAAAGCGGTTCGGACCGCATGCTCGGTCTGATGCGCCGGCGCTATCGTGCCGACACGTTCCGCGACCGCATCGAAACGGTGCGGCGGAGCATGCCCGACGCCTTCATCGGAGTGGATGTCATCGTCGGCTTTCCCGGCGAAACGGAAGAGGACTTCATGCAGACCTACCGGCTGCTCGATGCACTCGCCCCTTCCTACCTGCACGTTTTTCCCTTCTCGGCACGCCCCGGCACCCCTGCGGCCGACATGCCCGACAAGGTGCGCGACGAGGTGAAAACACGGCGGGCCGAACTGCTCGGCTCGTTGTGCGCGATGCTGCACCGCCGTTTTTGCGAAGCATACGTGGGCGGCACGGCCGAGGTACTGTTCGAGGGACGGGGAGCCGGAGGCATGATGTACGGCTACACGGGCAATTACATCCGATGCAAGGCACCCTACGACCGGCAGCTCGTGAACCGTCCGTGCACGGTACGCCTGGAACGTATCGATGCGGACGGCACCGTCTACGTATCGCCGGTGCACTGCGGCGATACCCCCGCGCCGGAAACCGCCGTTGCGGAATAAATATTATCTTTGCCGTAACAACCACTTAAAGAACGGCGTCCCCCATGCGCAGGAAAATATCCATAGGATTCATCAGCCTCGCCCTCGTGTTGCTGCTGGCCGGGGCCATCTCCATGTACGAACTCCAGCGGCTGCGCACCCAGTCCGAAGAGATACTGGCCCTGAACATGCGCAATACCGAACTGGCCGACAGAATGTTCACCGCGCTGCAAACCCAGAACAGCTCGATTCTGCGCATGATATTCTCCGATGCGACGACGCCCGATGCGGGATACGAACTCGGCCGCACGGCATTCGCCGATGCGCTGGCCGCAGCATCCGTGACCGAGGAGGACATGGACGACCTCGAAGCCGTCCGTGCGGCCGACCGGGAATACAGGGAAGTCATCGCCGCCCGTCTCGTCGGCGAAACGACGGAGACGGAAGCGGACATCGACTGGTTTTTTTCGACCTACCTCCAGGCGTACTACCAAATGGACGAAACCCTGAAAGACTACCTTACCTCGCCCGCCAGTTCGATACCGGCACGTGCGCAGATGCTCGAAAAAAGCGTGTATAAAACCATAACACCCAGCATTCTGACGCTGTTGGTAGCCATCATCATCGTACTGATGTTCTATTTCTTCGTAGACAGCTATTATGTACGCCCCCTCATCCGCATCCACCGTTCGCTCAAAAACTACCTCGCGCACGGCATTCCGTTTGCTCCGAAGTTCGAAAGCAATGACGACGAGATGCAGGGACTCAAAGAGATGATAGACGAACTGGTGGAACGGAAAAAGACCGGACAAAAATGAGGACGGGGCTGATACTGAAATATATCGGCGCCGTGCTGCTGCTCGATTCCGCTTTCATGCTGCTCTCTGCGGGCGTGTCGTGGATGAACGGCATGGACAGCGGATTCACTCCCCTTTTCCTGTCGTTCCTGCTGACGGCCATTCTCGGCATGTTTCCTACCCTTTTCGTTCGGTGCAGGGAGCAGATAAACGCCAAGGAAGGGTATTGCATCGTGACCGGCGCATGGCTGCTTTCCTGTCTCGTGGGCACGTTCCCCTACCTGCTCTACGGAGGACCGTTCAACTTCATCAACGCCTGGTTCGAAAGCGTCTCCGGATTCACCACCACAGGCTCCACCATCCTGACCGACATCGAGGCGCTGCCGGACGGATTGCTTTTCTGGCGCTCGGCGACGCACTGGATAGGCGGCATCGGCGTCGTAATGTTCGCACTCGCCATCCTGCCGTCGCTCGGCAAGACGAAAATGACGCTTTACAGCGTGGAACTTTCCACGCTCGCCAAGGATAATTACCGTTTCCAGACCAAAAAAATCGTCCATATCCTGCTGTTCGTCTATGTGGGTATCACGGCAACGGCCACCGTGTTGCTCCGGATTGCGGGGATGAGTTGGTTCGATGCGGTGAATCATGCCTTCTCGGCGGTGTCCACCGGCGGCTTCAGCACCAAGAACACGAGCATCGCCTATTACGACAACGTGTGGATAGAGCTCATCCTTATTGCATTCACGTTCATATCCGGCCTCCATTTCGGACTAATCTATTCTACCCTGACGGGCAGCAGAAACAATTTGTTCCGCTCCGAAGTGGCGCGCTACTATTTTCTGTGCGCAACGGCAGGCGTGCTCGTCATCACGCTGAGCCTGTGGCTCTCCGGTACCTACGGTTCTTTCGCCACCGCATTCCGCTACGGACTCTTTCAGGGAGTGACGGTATTGACCACGACAGGATTCGCCACGGCAGACACGAATCTGTGGACGCCGCTCGCGATGACTGTCCTGTTCTTCTTCACGCTGCAGTGCGCGTGTGCCGGCTCGACTGCCGGAGGTATCAAATGCGACCGCATCCTATTGTCGTTCAAAGTACTGCGCAACCGGATACGTCAGCAGCAGCACCCGAATGCTGTCATGCGCATCAAACTCGACGGCGTTACGCAGGATGAATCGACGATAAATTTCGCAATGCTTTACATTGTCATTTACCTTCTTTTTGTTATCTTGGGAACGCTGATAAATACGGCATGCGGAACGGATTTCGTCACGGCCCTGACCGCATCCGCGACCTGCATGGGAAACGTGGGTCCCGGCTTCGGAGAAGTAGGTTCGATGGACAGTTTTGCGGAAATGCCCGGTGTCATGAAGTTCTCGTCCACGGCGCTCATGCTGTTCGGACGTCTGGAAATCTTCGGCCTCATCCAGCTGTTCATGATAAAATGGTGGGTATGATGCACCGGACACCGACTTATTAGACTGTTATTTATGAAACGACGGACTGTACTGATATACCTGTTTTTGCTCCTGCTCCTGCCGGCCGCAACGCTCCGGGCGCAGAAGCCGGGCCGGAACAGGAGGGAGGCGGCCGAACAGCCTGTGCTGCCGAGCTACGACTCGTTAGTGGTGCAGCGCGGAACACTTGCGGCCAGGGAAGCGCGTATCGAAAAACGGCTGGACGAAGCCCGGCAACTTTTCACGGCCGATGCTCCGGGCAGGGATGCGCTGGGCGCGAATATCGTGGAACTCGAAAGACAACTTTTCGAGGTACGGGAAGAACTGGAATCCCTCGCAGCGACAATGACCGACATGGAGCGCGAACAGGGGTTCTCCCTCCCCCTCGTACAACAGGAAACGAACGAGACGACGGGTAACGGGAACCGGATGCTCGTGCGCAACCGTTATTTCAGCGACAACCTGCCGGTCGCCGATTACCGGCAGCTGCTCGGCGCACAGGAGAAGGAGGTGCGCGTGGCGGAACTGCTGGCCGCACTCCGAGAGAATTATGGGCGGATGACCGTACTGCTGACCGCCTATCAAACGGCCCAGAAAGGGCCTCAGGCGGACAGCATCTATTCGGGCATACGGACACTGGCTGCGGAAAACGACGAACTGACCGGCATCATAGGCGACGTGTGGAGCGAAATTTTCGATACCAAGGTATATGCCTACAACTATGTGCTCGACAAGAACGGCGAAAACGACCTGCTCGCCCTGCAGGAGAAACAGATGAACGACCTGCTCCTGCTGGAGGCGGAAATAGAAGGAGAATACATGTACGAGGAAGCAGCCCGGTACGCGCTCCAGAAACTGCTCGTCTCCGGTTACGAAACGCGCATAGCCGACCGGGCAGGTCTGAAGGAGGCCGCCGATTCGCTCAACAGCCTTACGCCGCCCACCGACCGCATCGAAGACTACTTCCTGCCGGTACTCGACACGCGCGAACGCATGTTCTACGATTTCGCCGATGCGCAAATCGTCCGGCCGGCACGGTACAAGGGAATCGGAGAAGTGCCGCAGGTGGAAATATTCCCGCGCGGGTCGATGTACAGAATCCTGCTGGGAGCCTATTCGAGAGCACAGCCGGTATCCGTGTTCCGCAACGTCTATCCCCTATCACAGGAAGTCAAAGCGGACCGAAAGCACTACTATTATGCGGGAGGCTATGCGACCTATGCCGAAGCGGAAGCCGCCGCAGCACGGCTGAAACGGCAAGGATTCCGCAATCCACGCGTAGTGGCATGGCATAACGGCCGGTACGACGACGCACCCGGCGCCGAACGCACTCAGACGGGGACGGTCGACAACGGTACCCGGATTCGCTATCGCGTGGAAATCGGCGGAGCGGGCGAAAACCTGAGCCGCGTCGTGCGGGACGTCATAGCCACCAGGGCGGCCGGCAAAGAGCTATCGCGCACGAGCGAACCGGCGACGGGCGCTCCCCTGTTCGTAGTCGGTTCGTTCAACAACAAGGCCCTCGCCGAATCGCTGGTGAACGACATCGGCACCGTCGAACCGGGGCTCACGCTGCGCATCGTGACCGTTCCGTGACAGCAGGCCCACAGCACATACACATACCCGAACGATACAAACCTTAATTACGGACACCGCATGGTACTCATCATTCTGCTCGTCCTGCTGGGCATCTTCCTGCTCGGCGTAGAAATCTTCCTGTTGCCCGGCATCACGGTAGCGGGTATCGGAGCGTTTGTCTCCTGCGGATTCGCCGTGTACGGAGCCTTTGCGGCATACGGCAACACGGGAGGATTCCTCACCCTCGCCGCCGTCCTCCTCCTGTCGGTAGTCATGCTGGCCGTCGGTTTGAGGGCAAAGACCTGGAAACGGCTCGCACTGCACAGCAACATCGACGGCACATCGCTCCCATCGCCCGACAGGGAAAACATCCGCATCGGCGACCGGGGAACTTCCGTCACGCGTCTGGCTCCCGCAGGCAAAGTAATGATAAACGGAAAGACATACGAAGCCAAGTCGATAGATGGCTACATCGACCCGCGCCGGGACATCGAAGTCACCGGATTCGACAATTTCAGCGTCGTGGTAAAACCCGTCGCTCCGACCGTATGAACGTCCGGCTTTCGGAGTGCTGCCGAACCATAAAAACAGAAACACCAACACCAAACGAATACAATGGAAAACATCGGAATCATCATCGCGGTAGCCGTGGTCGTCATCGTACTGCTCTGGCTGCTTTTCTATTTCGTACCTGTCGGACTTTGGTTCAAGGCCCTGCTTTCCGGGGTACGGATATCGCTGTTGCAGCTTATCCTGATGCGCTGGCGCAAGGTACCTGCCACCCTCATCGTCAATGAAATGATAACCGGGACGAAAGCCGGCCTGCACCTCCATCCCAACGAACTGGAAGCCCATTATCTCGCGAAAGGCAATGTGCCCAACGTAATACGGGCGCTCGTATCCGCCCAGAAGGCCAACATCAACCTCGATTTCAAAATGGCATCGGCCATCGACCTCGCCGGTCGCAACGTTTTCGAGGCGGTGCAAATGTCGGTCAATCCCAAAGTCATCAACACGCCGCCCGTGTCGGCCGTCGCCAAAAACGGCATCCAGCTTATCGCCAAGGCACGCGTAACCGTCCGGGCCAACATCAAACAGCTTGTCGGGGGAGCCGGCGAAGAGACCGTACTCGCCCGTGTCGGCGAAGGCATCGTCTCCTCGATAGGTTCCGCCGAGTCGCATACCGTAGTGCTCGAAAATCCGGACAACATCTCCCGTGTCGTGCTCGAAAAGGGCCTCGACGCCGGTACCGCATTCGAAATTCTCTCCATCGATATCGCCGATATCGACGTGGGCAAGAACATCGGTGCGGAATTGCAGATTGACCAGGCGAATGCCGACAAGAACATCGCACAGGCCAAAGCGGAAGAAAAACGGGCGATGGCCGTGGCGCACGAACAGGAGAACAAGGCCAAGGCACAGGAAGCCCGTGCCAAAGTGATACTCGCCGAAGCCGAAATACCGCTCGCCATAGCAGAGGCTTTCCGCAACGGCAACCTCGGCATCATGGACTACTACCGGCTCCAGAACGTACAGGCTGACACGCAGATGCGCGAAAGCCTGGCAAAGCCGGACAAGAAATAAACACCGCTGCGCAATTACCTGCGGAACGAAGGGGAGTGCTTCCTGTCGGAAGCATTCCCCTTTCCGTTACCTACGGCGGCGGCCCTGCCGCATGCAACGACCGGTAGCAGTACACTCCGGAAATGCTTTCCCGTTACTTTCCGTCCGCGGACGTCCTCTCCCCCGTATGATATGGAACTGCCGCAACGGAGCGCCTGCCGCCCTCGGCCGGATGCACCCCGGCATTCCTTATTCCGCTCCGCATGCTGTGCAGGCCGGTACGCGAAACCCGGAATGCAGCGGATGGCTCTGCCCTTCGGTGCATGCTCGCCGATGGACCAACCGCAACAAACCGGAACAGCGTTCGGTTCCTCTACGCTGCCGGCAGCCCTTACCGGCGCAACGGAAGGTCTTGATTCGTTGATTCCGCCCACGCACGCAGGACAGGACGGATAGGATACATCTCTTTTCCGGTCGCGTCCGGAATCCCTGCTGCTTTCCCGCTTCCGTTCACCGATACGGATGCCCTTATCCGGGACGGGGCATTCCGATACGGAACGTTAGGCATATTTGTTGCACTCGGCAAAGAATCAACTTAAAATACAGCTTGCATTATGGAAAAAGTAATCGTTTACGACGTAAGCCGGTACGCCGGCGCCATCCGGAACTGGTGGGCATCGCTCACGCTCGGTGTCGTATTCCTCGCGTTCGGCATCCTCGTTTTCACCCGTCCCGGCGAAACATGGTTCGGACTCTCGCTCGGTTTCGCGTGCATGGTCATCATTTCGGGCATTCTCGAACTCATCACGGGGGGTGCCACTCCCGTACAGGCCGGTCGGGGCAGGCTCCTCGCGGCGGGAGTAATCGAAATTCTGCTCGGCATCATCATCTTCATGATGCCCGACGTGCTGTTCGTTTACCTGCCGCTCATCCTGGGTTTCTGGCTGATGTTCCGCGGGTACACCATGCTCGACAACTCCAGCGACATGCTCGGCTACGGCATCAAAGGGTCGGGATGGACGCTTGCGTTCGGAATCCTCGTGGTCGCAACATCCTTCTTCATGCTCGCCGTTCCCTTCACGGGACTCGGCTCCTATGCGGTATGGCTCGGACTCGCCCTGCTGTTCGCTGCGGCAGGAACCGTCTTTTATGCCATCCACCTCAGCCGGCTGCGCAAATACCTCGTGTAAGCATCACGGGCAGAAAGTAAAAGAAGGACAGATACTGTATTCTGTCCTTCTTTACGTTTCTCGGAAAAGAGATTCCTGACCGGCACGCAGGCTCCGCACCGCCCGCTCCCGAACGGTATCGTCCGGCCCCGGTCGTCCCAGCAGCATGGGCGATGCGGCATCGTGCCGAAGGCGGCCACGCAGGGCGGACGCCCGTCCTCCCCTGACGGCATAACAGTAGATGCAGCCGTTCGGACAGCTTTCATACATCCCTATATCCACACTCTCGATACAGTTGCAGACGCTCCGCTGACGGCCATCCCGCTTCGCCGAAAGCCGGTATCCCGCCAGCCGTTCCACCAGTTCGCGGTCGATACACTGTCCGCTACGGATGCCGAAACGGGACAAATCCACTTTGGAGGTACAGGTTTCCGGCACGATGCCGCACCGGGCTGCCGAAGTGCGGAAAGATACCGCCAGCCGTTCCATATCTTCGGCATCAGGAACGGAGGCATCTCCGATGACGCGGCGGATATGACGGTACGAATCGAGAAATCCGAGCATGCACTTTTCCGTATATCCCCGCAACGAGGTGGCAATCCGGTCGAACGTTTCCGCATGAAAAGCGACGTCGTACCGCGCATCCGTCCAGACCGGGTCGTACCGCCACACGACACGTCCGCAGCCGATTCGGTCGGCCAGGCGCCGGAACGTATCCAGCCTACGCTCCAGCGGCGGAAGCCCGCACTCGGTCTCGCTTCCGTAACCATTCAACGTAAACTGGAAGTAATACCGGTAATCCTCCAGACGGACGAGGGAACTGAGCATGGGCGCCGGATTCTTCGTCCAGAAAACGATGCAGTCCACCAAGTCCGGCGACAGGCTCACCCGGCTCACCGCATGCGGATTGAACGGATTGGGAACGAGTACGTACCGTTCCCTTATCCGGTTGCATAACCACTGCGAATAGAACGCAGGTATGTCCGTCCTTCTGCTTGCGCTGATTATCATGATACGGTATAACGTGCGATTTCCGCCCGGAATTGTCTTGTCGCGAAGCGCGCCGAAAAAAAGAGGGAGCGGTTTTCGCCCCCTCTTCCGTCGCATCTTGCGCCGAACCGGCTTTATGCAGGCAGCATGATGGAAAAACGGCTGCCCTTGCCTATTTCGCTCTCGACACTTATCGTTCCGCCGTGCGCTTCGACGAATTCCTTTGAAATGGCCAGGCCGAGGCCGCTGCCCTGCACTTTCGTACCGGGAACCCGGAAATACCGCTCGAAGATGCTTTTGTGGTAACGCGGGTCGATGCCGCGGCCGAAATCCTGAACGTATATTTCTACGGCCTTATCGTGCTGCACGGCTCCCACGATGATGCGCGACCGTTCGGGTGAATGGTGTATCGCATTGGAAAGCAGGTTCGTAATCACCCACGCAATCTTTTCGCTGTCCACGAAAATTTTAGAAATCTTTTCGGGGTAATCCACTTCCACGAAACAACAGAACCGTTCAGCCAGTACCCGTGTGGATTTTATTGCATAATCAATCAGCTCGATAGGCTTCGTAATTTTGGGATGCAGCTTCAGTTTGCCCGTTTCTATCTGCGTCATGTTGAGCAGTTCACCGGTTATTTCCAGGAGCCGGTCGCTGCTGTCCCTGATGCTCTCCACCAACTGTTTCTGTTCTCCGTTCAATGTGCCGAGCCGGTCGTCGTTCAGCAGTTGCAGACTCATCATGATGGACGATATGGGCGTTTTCATCTCGTGCGATACGGTGGATATGAAGTTGGTTTTCGCCGAGTCGAGTTCCTTATATCTGGTAATGTTGTTCAGGATAATCAGATTGCCTATGAATTCGCGTTCCGTCTTTCCGACAGGCGTGATGTAGAGCGGCACGTTCTCCATCTGAAAATAGCTTTCCTTGTTGTCGGCGTAGATTTTCAACGGTTCCCGGCTTTCGGGCTTCGCATCGCCGTAAAGTTCCCGGACGAGCCTGCGCAGCAGGTCGTTGGAAAGGGCGACATCGGTCGCGCTGCGTCCCACCACGCTTTCCGTCAGATTGAGTACGGAGAGCGCCTCCCGGTTCATGAACAGGATAGTGCGGTCGGGACCGAGCCCGACGATGGGTTCGTGCAGCGAATTTACGATGGCCTCGATACGCTTTTTGGCCGTCATCAAATCGTCCAGCGAGCTGCGCCGATACTCGTCGAGCCGGGCCGCCATGTCGTTGAACGATTCGGCGACGGACTCGAATTCCCGGTTGCCTGAAAAGTCGAGCCGCTGGTCGTAATTATGGTTGGCAATCTCCGTTATTCCTCTCTTCAGTTCGTCTATCGGTCTCACAACCACCCTGGGGAACCATACGAGGAACACCCCGGCAATAACCGCACACAGGGCGGCAATCACAATCAGCCACCACATCACATGGTCGGCCCGTTCCTCCACGCCCGCACTTTTGGCGCGGATAGCCGCCATGTTGACCTCCATGATGCGCAACAGGTCTTCACGCACGAGCTACAGTTCCTGTTCCGTAACGGAGTCGCTCAACGCCGCCACATGCCTTTCGAGGGAAGAAGTAATCTCCTTTTCATTGATTTCCGTAATATTCCGCTGTTGCAGGGCGAGACTTTGCCGCAGGTTGTGCCGCGAAACGGAATCCTCCCCGATGCCGTTGAGCGAACGGAGCATATCGGCCGCATACTCCAGCGACGCATAGTTATCGGCGAGTATGGTTTTCGTAGCCTGCGAAAGCTGCCGAACGTAACTGGTGGACAGCATGCCGAGCAACAATATCATGGCGAACAGGACGCCGATTCCCAATGTAAGCCTCTTCTGTATCTTCATAGCCTACGATAAGATTAAAAGGTCTATATTCATGCGGGAAAGTCTTCCCGTCAGTTTCCAGAACCCAAGTATCCCTTTCACGGGTGAAAATTCCGGCCGCGCGATGCAGACGAAACTCACCTTCTGTTCGCGGCACACTTCGAGAATGGTTTCCACCGGCCTGTTGGAATGTATCCGCCGTATCTCTCCCCCCAGTTCCGACGCAAGGTTCAGGTTGTTTATCAGGTAACGCTGATTGGCGAGCGGTATCCGGTCTGCCGTCTCGCGGTCGCTCTGTATGTAGAGTACGGAGAAGGGCGCATTGATGTGAGTCGCCATGCGGGCGGTCTTGCGTATCACCCGCCGGGAGCGTTTCTCGGACGAGTCGATGACTGCCAGCAGCCTATCCCGGTGGGGCTTGTCGCCCGACGTAATCTCATTCTCCACCTTCTTCTCTACCCGCATGGCCACCTCCTTCAAGGCCAGCTCGCGCAGTTGCAGGATGTTGTCCTGCCGGAAGAAATTGTTGAGCGCATCGTTTATCTTATCCTGTCTGTATATCTTCCCAGCCTTCAGACGGTCGATGAGTTCATCCGCGGTAAGGTCGATATTCACCACCTCGTCCGCCATGGCCAGCACGCTGTCCGGTATGCGTTCCCGCACTTCCACACCCGTTATCTCCTGCACCGCCTCATTCAGTCCCTCGATGTGCTGGATGTTCACGGCGGAAATGACGCTGATACCCGCTTCGAGTATCTGCATCACATCCTGCCAACGTTTCGGGTTGCCGCTCCCTTTGATATTGGTATGTGCCAACTCGTCCACGATGACGATTTCCGGATGCAGGTTGATAATCGCCTGCGTATCCATCTCCTCAAGTTCCTTGCCTTTGTAGAAGAGTTTCCTCAAAGGCACGAGGGGAAGCCCTCCCAAGAGGGCTTCCGTCTCCGGCCTTCCGTGCGTCTCGATATACCCGATGCGTATGTCTACGCCGGCATCGAGCAACTGGTGTGCCTCCTGAAGCATCCGGTAGGTCTTCCCTACCCCGGCGCTCATTCCTATATATATTTTGAATTTGCCGCGGTGCGACCGCCTGATAAGGTCCAGGAAACGCTGTACACTGTCCTGTTTGTCCATGCTAACTTACATCCTGAGGGATATTCCGCCCACAAAGTTAACATCTTCCAGGGCAGGATTCCAACTGAGCGAAGTGAAAAGTCCCAGTTGAAGCGAACCGGCCACCGTCCAGCTTTTACCTGCATTCAGGAACACGTTCTGTACATAGAAATCCCTGTCGATACCGTAGGTACCGTAGGCATTCCACGGCACGATGCCGATGCCGGCTTTCATGTCCACGCCCTTTACGGCGAACGGATAGGAAAGTTCCACATAAGTGGCATAAGCCCGGTTGCCTTTGGAATTCACATCCACAGCCCCGAAGAGCACCGTATTCCATGCCAGCGTAAGAGGTACTTTCGGAGAAATGCACCAGCTCACACCGAGTTCCACGCGGTGGGGCGAATCGGCGCCGAAATGGAAATAATTGCGACCGATGGTATTCCTGTCCGCGGCACTGCCTTCCCAATAGAGGTCTGCCAGTGATACGGTTACCGGACCGAACGCATAGGCGAGCGTGAGGTCCATCTCCTTGTAACTCGTCGAGGCGAAATCGACCGAACCCCATGCCGTGGCCGAAAAGTTGCCCGCCGACAGCACCAGCGTGGGCTGTATGCTCGGCCCCGCCTCCCAAACGCCGCGCCATATATAACCGCTCACTACATCGGCACCACCGCCGAACTGCACGCCGCGCTCGTTCTCCTGAGCGCATACGTCTATGGAAAACAATACGACGAACATGGCCACCATGGCGATTATCCATCTTTTCATTACCTTATTTATTTTCATCTGTTTTCGATATTTTAAATAATTACAATAACATGAATTGATTTTCATACCGAGCCCGGCGGCAGGGCCGGCAGTCCGTCCGTCCCCCTCGGCAGTCTCCGGACCACCGTACGGACGAACGCCGGCATTATCTGCTGCCTGCCGCGCCCGCGGCATCGACCGACGAAAAAACATCGGGATTATTTGTGTTCGAGCGTAACGTCGGGCTGCATTTCTTCGAGGGCGATATTGAGCCTGAGCACATTCACTTTTTCCGTACCGAACAGTCCCAGCCACGGACGCTGTGTCATCGAATCGACCAGACCGCGAACGACCGCCTCGTCCAAACCGCGGGCCTGCGCCACACGCCGTATCTGTACTTCCGCACCGCGGGGCGATATGTCCGGGTCGAGACCCGAACCGCTCGCCGTCACCATCTCGGAAGGCACCTCCTCGCGGGACAGATAAGGATGCGCGGCAAGGAAATCCTCCACACGCTGTTCCACCTCGGACAGATACTCTTCGTTCGTCGTACCCTTGTTGCTACCGCCCGAACCGGAACCGTTGTAATCCACGGCCGAAGGACGTCCCCAAAAGTAGCGTACGTCGGTAAACTGCTGCCCCACGTTGGCCGCACCGACCACCCGTCCGTCGAAAGTCACCGTCGGGGCTTCGCCGTCGTTAGGCGACGCCACGGCCGCCGTCAGGCGCAGTATCAGGACGTAACCGACCGTCAGCAGGACACACATCGCAAGGGTTATCTTTATGGAAATCCACAAATTTTTCATCTCTTATCCTAATTTAAAAAAACACACTTACTATCATGTCAATCAGCTTGATGCCGATAAACGGAGCAATGAGACCGCCGAGCCCGTAGATGAACAGGTTCCGACGCAGCAGAGCCGAAGCGCCGATGGGCTTGTAGGCTACCCCGCGAAGCGCCAGCGGAATGAGCAGCGGAATGATGACGGCATTGAAGATGATAGCCGACAGGATTGCGCTTTCGGGCGAATGCAGGTGCATGATGTTGAGAGCTTGCAACGAAGGAATGGAAGCTATGAACAGTGCGGGTACGATGGCGAAATACTTCGCAACGTCGTTGGCAATGGAGAACGTGGTTAGCGTACCGCGCGTCATAAGCAACTGTTTACCGATTTCGACAATCTCTATCAGTTTGGTCGGGTCGTTGTCGAGGTCCACCATGTTGCCCGCCTCTTTGGCCGCCTGCGTACCGCTGTTCATCGCAACGCCCACATCGGCCTGTGCGAGAGCCGGAGCATCGTTCGTACCGTCGCCCATCATGGCCACCAGTTTGCCCCCGCGCTGCTCGCGCCGGATGTATTCGAGTTTGTCTTCCGGTTTGGCCTCGGCGATAAAATCGTCCACCCCTGCCTTTTCCGCTATATACTTTGCCGTAAGAGGGTTGTCGCCCGTTACCATCACCGTTTTGACACCCATCTTGCGCAGGCGCTCGAAACGTTCGCGGATACCGGTTTTGATGATATCCTGCAATTCGATGACTCCCATGACACGGTCGTTCTCGCAGACGACGAGCGGCGTACCGCCGTTTTCGGAAATCCGGCATACGGTACGGTCGATTGCTTCCGGATACTCGTTGCCTGCCTCGGTCACGATACGACGGATGGTTTCCGATGCACCCTTACGGATGCGAACGCCGTCCGGCATGTCCACGCCCGAACACTTCGTTTCGGCCGTAAAGTTCACCATACGGACTCCGACCAACTGCATCGGGTCAATCCGGACACCGTTATCGGCACCGAGTTCCACAATCGATTTGCCTTCGGGCGTCTGGTCGGCAATCGACGAAAGCACGCACATACGGACGAACTCCCCTGCGTCGACACCCTCGGCAGGGTAAAATCCTGTCGCCTTCCGGTTGCCTATCGTAATGGTACCCGTCTTGTCGAGCAGGAGCGTATCGATGTCGCCGGCCGTTTCGACCGCCTTACCCGATTTGGTAATGACATTGGCACGCAGCGCACGGTCCATTCCCGCAATGCCGATGGAAGAGAGCAACCCGCCGATGGTAGTCGGTATGAGGCAGACGAACAGCGATATGAA
>DXFY01000032.1 GCA_019114205.1 Candidatus Tidjanibacter gallistercoris
AATTTGATAATTCAACATTAATGACGTTCATGAACATCGTAAAGTTAAACGGAGAAGACCCCCAACTCTACCGGCGCGTGGCACATTTGGTAATGAACAAGGAAGTGCTCGCGAGCAACAATAACTACCCTTTCAAAACGGCCCCGGACTACATCTGGTTCATCGCATGCGACGACGGCGGCAATACGCTGGGATTTATCCCGGCAGTGCTCAAGAACAGGAAGGCGACCATCAACAACTATTATGTAGCCGACGACGACCGGGATGTCCTCTGCGCGATACTCGACGAACTGGTGGCACAACTGAAAAAGGATTTCGCGGTCATATCCGTTACCCAGACCAAACACGTCCAGGCTTTCAAACGCTGCGGATTCTCGGTAATGTTCGAGTGGGAGAAATACGTGAAAATGATATACAACGAGCATGACCAGGAAAAACGTTTATGAACTGACTTTAGAACGCATCGAAACCCTCTTCAGAGAATTCGACAACGTATACGTTTCGTTTTCGGGCGGCAAGGACAGTGCCGTGATGCTCAATTTGTGCATCGACTACATCCGGCACAACCACCTCGACCGGAAACTGGGCGTGTTCCACATGGACTACGAGGTACAGTACGAGGAAACCACCCGTTACATCGACCGCGTACTCGGACAGAATCGGGACATTCTGGAGGTATACCGCGTATGCGTTCCGTTCAAGGTAACCACGTGCACGTCCATGTACCAGACCTTCTGGCGCCCCTGGGAAGAGGACAAACGCGGACTGTGGGTGCGCGAGATGCCGACCGGGTGCTATACCGTGACGGACTTCCCCTTCTATTCCAAAGATATGTGGGACTATGAATTCCAGCACCTGTTCGCACAGTGGTATCACCGGCACAAAGGCGCATCGCGCACATGCTGTCTGGTAGGTATCCGGACGCAGGAGAGTTACAACAGGTGGCGCACCATCTATGCAGGAAAGCGTACGTCGCAATATAAAGGTCTCGTGTGGACCTGCCGCAACAGTCCCGACGTTTACAACGCCTACGTCATGTACGACTGGCTCACGACCGATATTTGGACGGCGAACGGCAGGTTCGGCTGGGATTACAACCGGCTCTACGACCTTTTCTATCAGGCCGGAGTTCCGCTGGAAAAACAGCGCGTGGCCAGCCCGTTCATCTCGGCCGCACAGGAGAATCTGTCGCTCTACCGCGCCATCGACCCCGACACGTGGGGCAAGATGATATGCCGCGTGAACGGCGTCAATTTCACGGGCATTTACGGTTCCACCAGCGCCGTTGCGAGGTATCGGACCAAACTGCCTCCCGGACATACGTGGGAAAGCTACATGTATTTCCTGCTCTCGACGCTGCCGTCCCGCACCCGCAGCAACTACCTGCGCAAGCTATCGGTCAGCATCAACTTCTGGCGGACACGCGGCGGGGTGCTGCCGGACGATACCATCGCAAAACTGAAGGCGATGGGCATCAAAATCGAGGTCGGAAAGCAGTCCTCATACCATACCGACAAGAAACCGGTACGGATGGAATACCTGGACGACATCGACATACCGGGATTCAAAGACCTGCCCACCTTCAAACGCATGTGCATCTGTATCCTCAAAAACGACCATGCCTGCAAATACATGGGATTCTCCCTGACAAAGAAAGAGATGGACGACAGGCGCCGTATCATGGACTATTATACTAAAATCTTTTCTTAACCGATGACAGAATTCAGGAGTCCCGTATATAACGTCATAGCCGTACCCTTGTCGAAAATACGCGCCAACGCCTACAACCCGAACGTGGTGGCTCCCCCGGAAATGAAACTGCTCGAACTCTCCATATGGGAAGACGGGTACACCTCCCCGTGCGTCTGTTACTACGATGCCGAGCACGATACCTACGAACTGGTGGACGGCTACCACCGTTACCTGGTAATGAAAACATCCGAGCGCATCTGCGAGCGGGAACACGGCATGCTACCGGTCGTGGTCATCGACAAGGACATTTCCAACCGCATGGCCTCAACCATCCGCCACAACAGGGCCAGGGGCACGCACTCGATAGAACTCATGACCAACATCGTGGCGGAGCTAAAACAGGCCGGCATGTCCGACGCATGGATTATGAAGAACATCGGCATGGACCGCGACGAACTACTGCGACTGAAACAGATATCGGGCCTTGCAGCCCTATTCGCGGACAAGGATTTCAGCGTCCCCGACAATGCGTTCGGCACGGCGCCGGGACGCGGATTGCAGAACAAAAAGGTTTTCCACGAATAGCCCGCAGGTACGGTAAGAGATATCCGGAAACAATACGGAGTTCCGCACGCAAGGCCGCCTTTCATGGCCCCCGGCCGGGGGCCATACAGTTTTGCTGTACGTACCTTCCTGTACGCCCGTCCCGACACGCAGTGCGAGACACCCGGCGCGACCGCAGGGAAGCGGTGCAAAAGCCGGAAAACGGCAAGCTGCAAGACAGCAGTCGAACCGGAAAGCTTCAAGGCGAAAACCTTCGGAAAGGCAGCGGGCGAGAGGAAAACGGAAAGGCTGCACCGCGCAGGGAAACCTGCGGGCAACGACCTGCTCAGAGCGGAAACTTCACCTTGACCGTCTCGTATAGGTCGGACACTTTACCCCTGCCTTCGGACATTTGCGCGGCCGCATCCTTCAGTACATGCACCTCGACCTGTACGCTTCCCCGGCGCATGCCGGAGGCAGGCAGGGGTATCGGGACATGGAGCGTCCCGCCGCCCATGAGACCGAAATCGCCGGAGGCCGTCCACAGCGTCTTCGCCCCCGCACGGAGCGTCACCTCGTAAGTGCCCTTCGCCGCGGAAAGCTCCCTGTTGTTGGTCACGACCGCTTCGCATCCTCCGGCCCTGTCGAGCGATACCGACACGCGCCCTGCGGGACGCCGCCCGTCCGGTTTTCCGAAAACCGCCGCGCTGTCCAAGTCGTTGTTCCACTCACCGCCGGCATCTTCATAGAATACCGGCACACCGGGTGCGATGCGTTTGAGTTCCATGTACCCCTCGTACAGGCAATATCCGTTGCGGGAATCGCGGGCAGGCGAATACATGACCACGGACGGATGGAGGTGCGACGAATAGTACATGCGGTGTATCCGGTCGATGTAAGCCTCTTTCCATTCCGGATTGTTGCTGGGATTTCCTCCCACGGTGATGCGTGCGGGTTCGCGGCCCGTCCAGATGGCAGCCGCATCGCATACGTACATCCCCAGGCTGTCGCAGAGCGCATACAGATAGTCGGGCTGCGGCGCCCCGTCCGCAACGATGCAGTTGTATCCCCCGTCCCGGAAACGCACGAGTTCGGTCTCTGTCGCCGCCTCGTCCGGCCCGGCCGCATAACGAACGGCATGGAGTGTGGCGGGCAAACCGTCCACCGTCATGCTGCCCCCGACGAATCCCGGCGTACGGAATCCGATATGCACGGCGACATGTTCCAGAAAACGCCCCTCGTTCTGGCTGCTCACAAGAAGCGTGTACCGGTTGGGCGTTTCGTGGTTCCACGGCAGCGGGTCGGGAATCCGCACCGTAAAACGGGCCGTATCCCTGCTCAGCATACCGGTACGGATGCTTTTCTGCGACATGGCCACGACTTCGCCCGCCGGGTCGAGCAACTCGTAATGAATCACGTATTCCTTCGGATTGAGCAGGATGCTCTCGGTCACCACATCGATCGCCGCATATCCCTCGCCGCCGTCCGACGACGTTTCGACAAAAATATCGTGTATGCGCACCGCCGGCTGCGACAGCACGCAGGCCGTACCCCGCCATACATCCGCCCGGCGGCCGTAACCCTCGCCTATGTGCGCGGCAGCAGGTTCTTCGCAGACGATGACCGATACGGTATTGTAATCCGTCTGCACGAAATCGGTGATGTCGAATTCGGTACGTCCCATACCCGCCTGACTGTACCCGACGGGCGTTCCGTTCACTTCCACGCCGAAGGACGACGGTACGTCCTCCGTGCGCAGCAGCACCGCCCGGTTGTCCCAGGCATAGCGTACCTTGAACCGTGCCGTATAGCGGATTCCCGCCGGCACGGTATCGCGCTTCCACTCCTGAAGCGAAATCACGTAGGAAGAGGTCGCCGCACCGGCCAGCGCCTCCCCGCGGGAAGGATACGGTACGAGGGCGCTGCGCGGCGGCAGCCTGAAACCCGCCGCCACGGTTTCGGGACATCCGACCGCCTCCTCCGGTCCGGTATATCCCGGCACGGGTTCCCCGCCGCGCAGGGCGGCGCAGGCGAGCGACATGCAGCAGGCTAAGGAAAACAGGTATTTTATGCGGTAACGATTTATCGTCATGGTCGTTCTTTTTCGGGGTTTTGCTTACCTTTGCGGTAACACCGCCCATGCAGGGCGGGCTAAAATTACGCTTTTTCCGTGAGAAATGGAGAGGTACCCCGCACTTAATTTACCGCCCGTAGAGCTGCGCGCCATGCACCGCGAAGGCGGGGATTACGTCTGGGACGGGCTGCGGGGATGCTGGCTCTCGCTCACCCCGGAAGAGTGGGTACGCCGTCACGTCATCGGCTGGCTGCTGCGGGATGCCGGCCTTCCGCCCGCCAACATCGTGCAGGAATATCCGCTGCTGCTGGGCGGCATCCGCCAGCGGGCCGACATCGTCGTGACGGGGCGCAGGCAGGAAGCCCTCCTGCTGGTGGAGTGCAAGGCGGCGGACATAGCCGTCGGCCGCAGCGTGCTCGACCAGGCAGTCCGGTACAACAGTGTCGTAAAGGCCCCTTACCTCATGCTCACGAACGGCCTGCAGCACTACTTTTTCGCCACCGGCGACGGTACATCCTACGAACGGCTCGACGCCGTGCCCGACCTGTCGTGCTTCATGCGGCAGAAATGAAAGACGGGCACCCGCATCCGGCCCCCCGGCGCTTGCCGCTGCGCATCCATGCTCAGAATGTCCTCTGAATGCCGACCACGAACAATGCTCCGGCGCTGCGAAGCATCTCCTCCCGGACAGGTATCTCCGCCAGCAGGGTCAGCGTATAACCGCCGCCGAGCGCCTTGCCGACGATGGGCGAGAGAATCAGGTCGAACCGGCCGCGCACGAAATCGTATATCGGCCGCGGTTCGAAGACGGTAAACAGGCCGGAGTCCCAGAACTTGGCGAGAAACATCCTGACGGTGAGCTGGCTCAGGGCGGGATAATCCGCCCTTCCTTTCGCCAGCGCAAACGAATACTGAGGCTGCACGGCAACCATCAATCCCGAATTAATCGTATAGCTGTACGTCAGGGCCGGTGTCATGGAAAAATAGGCGTTGAGTCCGGTGGCATCGTTTATCGCCCGCGATGCGGTGGGAAAAGTCAAATCGACCGAAGCGGCCAGCGCATGTCTCCCGGAGACATAAAAAGAATTCAGAATGCTCATCTTCAGATTCCCCGTACCGGCGACGAAACCGCTGCGTCCGGGAACCGTATTGAGCGACACGAAGTCGATACGCACGTTGAAGGCCCAGTCATCCACACCGAACGTGGCGCCGATGCGGTTGTTGACCTGGGCATTCGCCGCCTGCTTGTCGAAATACCAAGTGGAAAATCCTATCTTGGAAATAATTCGCGTCGGGTCCACGCCGGACTGCGTCCTGACCTCATCCAGCGACAGGTGCTCTTCGGGTTCCTGCGCAATGCCGGCCCATACGGCCAGCGTCGCCAAAAGCGTCGGAAAATACTTCATAATCATTCTCGTCGGTTTCATTCGTTCCGGCAACGCCGCAGCAATGCCGTGCAGACATGCGGGGGCGGTTCCGAAGCGTTTATCTTTCTGAAAGTGCAATAATTATTCCATTACCGCCATATCTTCCCTTCTCAGGCAGAACAAAAACCGAAGGCGCCGCATACCCCGTTCGGCATGCGGCGCCCCTGCGAATCGCCCGGCGGCAGTGTCCCGCCTATATCTTTACCGGATTGATGAGCTGCAGCATGTATTCGTCCAGCCATCCGCTGGTGGAACGCACCCATTCCACTTTCAGTCCCACCGTAGTGAACCCCTTGCTTTTGAACAGGTTCAGACTGCGCAGGTTGTTGGAGAGCACGTTGCAGTAGAGCTGGTTCAGGCCCAACACCTGAAAGGCGTACTTAATCATGACCGTCAGCGCAGCGGACGCATACCCCTGTCCGCGGTCGCGGTCATCGTAGACGAGAATGCCTACTCCGGCGCGGCGGTTCGTGGGGTCCAGCTCGAACAGGTCCACCGCTCCTACCGCCCTGCCGTCGGCCCGCGCCTCGATTATCATGCGCAGCTGCTTGGTTTCGTAAATATCGTACTTCTGGTCTTCGATGAACCTGCGCAGGACATACCTGGAAAAGGGAGCGACGGTATTGCTCATCTTCCAAATGCGCGTATCGTTCTCCCACCTGTACAGTACGTCGATATCTTCCGGCTCCAGCGCCCGCAGCCGTACGGAATCCGTTTCGAGTATGTTCGTCATGACTAAAGTCCGATTACCTGGTTTCTGATGAGCATTGCCGCACCCAGTGCGCCGGCGTCGCCGCCCATCTGCGACAGCCTGAATTTCGTATCCTTGTAAACAAGGCTGAGCGAATACTTGTTGGTGGCCGACTTGAGCGGAAGCATCAGGTAGTCGCCCGCATAGGACATGTTCCCGCCGATGATGACGAGTTCTGGGTTGAATATGTTAATCAGAAAGGCGATGCTCTTGCCTATCTTCTCGCCCGCTTCCTCTATCAACTCTATCGACAGGTTGTCGTCGTTCTTCGCTGCCTCGATGATGTCGTCTATCCTTATCGTACCGCCCTTGTCGTACCGCTCCCGCAGGATGGTATTCACACCGCGCCGTATTTCGCTGACCATTTTCTTTTCAATAGCCATGCCGGAAACCTCCGTTTCGAGGCATCCTTTCTTGCCGCACTCGCAAATAATTTCGTTGTTGAAGAAAGGCGTATGTCCGAATTCGCCCGCGAAACCCGATTTGCCGTAAAACAGCTTGCCGTCGGTAATGATGCCGATGGCCACTCCGCGGCCGAGATGCAGGTAGAGCATGTTCTTTTCCGTCCGCGAATCGCCCGAAAAATATTCGGCATAACACCGCGCCCGCGTATCGTTTTCCAGCAGCACCCGGATGCCCGTGGCCTTTTCGATGATGCTCCGCATGGACTCCTGCACCGATGTGAAGTACATGTAGCTGCGGCCCGTCTTGGGATTCACGCGGCCGGCGATGCACACCCCCATTCCGAGTATCTTGCTGCGGTCAATCCGACAGCCGCCGATGAAACGGTTGATGCGCCGGCATATCTCTTCCAGTGTCTGCTCGTTGTCCGACAGTTCGAAGTCCGAATCCTCCTCGCTCACGATGAGGTTGTTCTTCAGGTCGGTCACCACGTAGCGTACGTTGTCGCGCCCGATGTCCACGCCGGCGAAATAAATGGCAGTGTTCGCCAGTCCGAAGATGTTCGGACGGCGGCCGCCGGACGTCTCTATCTTGCCGTTGTCCACGACGATATGCTCCCCCACCAGCTCGCCCACCAGTTTGGTGATGGTAGGCACGCTGACGTGCAGTTCCCGCGCCAAGTCGGCGAGCGTACTCTCTCCGTTCAGCGCCATGTAGGCGATGATATTCTTCTTGATAAGAATATTCTTGTGGGAAATACCCTTGAGGGTATCGTCTTCCTGCTGGTTAAAAAAATCTTTAAGAAGCACGGGGCTGTTTTAATTATTCCGGCCCTATCGACCGGCAATATTTTTTATCTACCCGCAAATTTAAAAAATATTTTCATCAGCCCAAACGGGTTTATAAATAAATGCAATAATATCGTAAATAAATTTAAAATAGACCTATCCGTTCCGAATTTATTTGATTAATACGCTACCCGGCGAAACAAAAAAGGCCGTCTCCTTGCGGAGAAGGCCCGGTCATTCGATACCCGCGGATGTCAGAAGGTGAATTTGATTCCGAGCGCCAGGTCCCAAAGCCCCCAGGCATTGATATCGACAAAATTAATCGAGGGCTTGTAGTCCAGCGAAAAGGCGATGGGCGCATTCGGGATTTTGTATTCGAGTCCCACGATGGCATCCACGCCGATGGCGAATTTCTTGGAAGCGGCACCGAGGTGGCCGCCCACACCGTAATACAAGTTGAAATCGTTATTGATGACGGGCTGAGTCCATTCGTAAAGTCCCGCTACGGAGAAGCTGCCCTCCCATCCGAGCCAAAGCATTCCCTCGAAAGCATTGCCTGCTTTCAGGTGCTGTTTATACGTAATCGCACCGTTGCTTCCGCCGGCACGGATACCGATGGCGTGCGTGTAATTCTGCGAGAACGCCGTACCGGCGCACAAAAGCGCACATGCGGCAAAAGCGACAATTTTTTTCATAATCTTCATTTTTTTATTATAAAACATTTGCAGCAAAAATCTTCCGTTTTCGTTTACACAAATATAATGCCTTAAGCCGGTAAAAAAAAGCCGGAATCCGAATTTTCCGTTCCGTCCCATCCGCCCCTTCCGTACCCATCGCAGCGAGGGGAACCCGACAGACCGTCCCTGCCGACCGCATCGCTGCCGTTCCACTCAGACGACAGAAACGGATGCATGAAAGCGTCCGAAAAAAAAATTCCCGTTTTTTTGCATTTCGAGGCGATTTATGTACTTTTGTACGTCCGGACGGGGCAGCCGTTCCGATACGGCGGCACCGGACGGCAAGGACGGATCCATAGCTCAGTTGGTTAGTAGCACCTGACTCATAATCAGGGGGTCCCAGGTTCAAGCCCTGGTGGATCCACAAAGCAAAGGGCATGCAGCAGAAGGCCGCATGCCCTTTTCATTTACCGGCGCTCTTCGGAAAAGTCCGCACGGAACGACATCCCACTACGTTCCGTCCGCTGCATATATGCCGGCGCTATCCTCGCCGCAGCATCGCTCCATTCCGGCGGGAAGCCTTCCTCTCCGTCCGCCCCGGACTGACCGTCACGAGGTATACTCCGCCGAAAACAAGCGCCACGGCCGCCGCCTTCACCGTATCGAATGTATCCATTCCCCAGCATACGGCCACGACGCTCGCCACGACGGGCTGCACGTAATTGTACATGCCGGCCACGGTGGGACGCAACCTTTTCTGCCCCACCACAACGAGCACATAGCTCAGGAAGGTGCCGCCTGCGACGATGAACGCGACGGCTCCGAGGACAGGAGGCGCGAGCGCATTCCAGTCGACTGCGACCGCACCGGCTCCGGCGAAGGGGGTGACGCAGAGGAAGGCGAACGTAAACATCCACTTCATGATGGTGACCGGCGAATAGCGGGTTACGAAATCCTTGAACAGCACGATGTAAAGCGCATAGCTGCACTGCGCCAGCAACACCAGCACATCGCCCCACACATATGCGCCGCCGGCAGTACGGCCCGTTTCCGAATGTCCGCCCAATACCAGCAACAATGCGCCGAGAGCACCCGCCGCAATACCTGCAATCTTCTTTCCCGTCACCGGTTCTTTCAGGAACAGAGCCGCGAACACCATGGCGAGCAGCGGCATGCTCGTGGTAATGACCGATGCGTCAACGGGAGACGAAAGGCCCACCCCGAAAATGAAACACCCCTGATTGAAGACGATGGCGAGCAGCGATGCGGCGAACAGCCGCAGCAGGTCACGCGGGGCGACACGTTCCCTCCGTCCGAAGAGGGAAGCCGTCCAAAACAGCACCATGGCGCCCGCAACCCGCAGTTCCGTAATCGTCATCGGGGTGACGGCCCCGGTATTCATCGCATATTTGGCCAGCGGCGACATGAGTCCCCACATGACGTTCGCTCCCAACATGGCCGCATGCCCCCTGATTCCTTCTCCGTTCATACACGATATTCCGCCCGGAAATACTTCCGCCCGCCGCGGCGGTAGCGCCACACCGCAGCGACCGGCGCCCCGCCCACGTTTCCGGCGCAAAAATACCGCTGTCCGAAGCGGCATTATTGTATCTTTGCGACAATTTATCGTACGATTACGACCATGTGGAGAGAAAACCTGTACCGCCCCGCTGAGGTGCTCGTGCGCGAACACGACGTGTTTCCCATAGGCGAACACCGCCACGCATTCTTCGAGCTGACCTGGATACGTTTCGGCACGGGAACATTCGGCATGACCGGCGAAACACCCGGAACGTGGCGGGGAACCCTCGCTTACGGACCGGGCACGCTTCTGCTCGTTCCGCCGGAAGCCCTGCACCGTTTCACGGTCGGCACCCGTACTGGTTTCGTATTCATCCGTTTCACCGGCAGTTACATAGCCGAATCTTTGGGAACATTCGTGGAACAGGCTCTGCTTGCCTCCGCTACTCCGTGCATCACGCCCGAAGGCGGCAATGCCGCCGCGGTACAGGCACTGGTCGGGATGCTGACCGCCGAACCGGAAGCGGCCGACGGCTTCTCGTCCCCGCTGCGGCAACAACTGGTCGGGAGCATCGTCACACTGGCGGCCCGCAGCGCCCTGCACCGCTCCGCAACGCCTCTTCCGGCACCGCCAGAGGGCGACAAGGACGCCCGATTAGTGGCATACATCCAACGGAATATCCACCGCCCCGAACGGTTGAAAACCGAAGTACTCTGCGGCATGTTCCACATTTCTCCCGGCTACATGGGCCGCTATTTCAAGCGCCGCTTCCACGAAAGCCTGCGGGAATACATCGCCGGAAGCCGCATCAGGGCTGTCGAACGCATGCTGTGCGACAGCCGGATGAGCATCAAGGAAATAGCGTACAAAATGGGCTATACGGATTCCAGCCACCTCATCCGGGCATTCCGGGCGCACTACGGCATGTCGCCCACACGCTACCGGGCGGCCCGAACCGGCGATTCATATTGAGACCGTATTACATCTGTTCCTTTATCTGTTCGAGGGCGAGGACGATATCGTCCAGTTTTTCGATGTGCGCCTGCTGTCCGTCTTCCACGACGTCGGCCGACTGGAGCGCCTGCTCCCCCATCCGCCGCACCCGCTCGGCATGCAAGGCAACCGTTTCCCGCAGCGCCGTCACCGCTTCCGCAAGCGCCGTGACCTGTGCATGCAGGGCCTCCAAACGGGCATCCGCGCCGCCCAGCACCGTCCGGATATCCGCGAGTTTTTCCGCCAGGCGGTCGGCCTCGGTCATCGGCGCATACCGGGTGTATCCCGTATAGGGACGGACATAGAGATAGACGACATCCTCGCGCTCCATACCCCGCTCCGGATACATCACATTGTCCACGTAATACATGCTGTCTTCCTCGTCCCTGCGGCGTCCGCCGGTCCACACGATGCTGCCCGGCGAGGGAATGTGCGACAGCTCCACCGTAGGGCCCGACACCCAGCCGTCCGTATAAAACAATAACGTGAATTTCATAACTTCAACGAATTATACTCCTGCGGCCCGTTCCGGCACCCGCCGCCGCGGTTTCTCCCTGAGCGCGGCATGCCCTAAATATAGCGAATTTCCGGGAAATCGCCGCATACAGTCCGTCCTGCTGCTCCAACCCGCATCCCGTCTTCCGCCGTCTCCGCACCTATATACACGCCGGCCGTCCACCTCACCCCTCCGTTCGGTTCACAAAGGCACAGCGCCACATGCCGTTCGCCAAACGATACGGGCGACCGCACGACACCGCCTGCCGCCCCGAACAGCCCCGCACCGCACGGCTCCGTCTGGGTTCCTTCCGCGCTCCGGATTGTCCGCTACGCAACACTACCTTATCTTGGCTTCTTCCGGTACGTACGGAACCGCCGCCGCGCCGCCGCAAACAATCCGTCCGCAAACGCTCCCTTGCACCGCAACCGGTTCGCCATAGCGCGGTCGTCCGCGTCCGGCATCCACCGCACCCGAATCGCCCGACGGCACTCCTCGCTCCGCCTGCAAACATCCGTCCCGCCGCCCCCGGAATCCATTGCCGCCCGAAAGAGTTCCGCACCGACTCCCCGCGACGGTCTCTTTCCGCTGCGGGTCGTATCCTGTCCGCTCACACAGTCATCCCCCGAACGCACAGGACGTCCGCCTGCCGGAACGAAGCATGCCGCCCCGCCCGCACTCCGACCCGTTCCGACATGCTTCCGCTGCCGTACCGCTGCCCCACCGCACGGGCCTCCCGCATCACTGCGGCCGACGCTCCGCTCACTGGAGATGCCCCGTCCGACGCCGGGCCGAAACGATTCCGCAAAACCCGGCCAGACGGTCAAATAATCCGCCTCTTTCCTTTTTCGGAACCACCACCCGGAACAAAACGAGCAGGGCTGTCCGGAAGGACGGCCCTGCTACATTTCGACATCAGGGAACGACTCAGCAGCAAGCACCGCCGCCGCAGTCGCCGCAGCTGTCACCGCTGCATCCGCAGCTGCAACCGCCCTCGTGCGCATGGGGATAATCCGCGTCCGTGGCATCGCGCACGCCGATGATTTCACCCTCGAAATTGAGCGTCTTGCCCGCCATGGGATGGTTGAAATCCATCTTCACCTTGTCGCCGTCCACTGCGGCAACGACACCGATAAGGCGCATGCCGTCGTTGGTCATCATGGGAATCTGATTCCCCACGGTCAGCAGCCCCTCTTCCACCTGGCCGTTGACCTCGAATGTGGAACGCGGCAGTTCCACGACCATGTCCGGATTGGGATTCCCGTAACCTATTTCGGGCGTCAGCGTAAACGCGAACCTGTCTCCGGGCTCCTTGCCCGCTATGTTCTTCTCGAATTCGGGAAGCAGGTAGCCTGCCCCGAAAACGAATCCGAGGGGATTTTCGGCCGTCGCCGAATCGGCAACCTCGCCTTCTACGGTAAGCGTATAGCTCAACGTTACGAATTTCTTGTCTTCGATTTTCATTTCAATAAATTATATTACCGGTCGGCACTGCGACCGTATGATAACGTTTCTGTCCGGCATTTGCGTATGTCTGCCGGGGAAAGTCTGGTCCGACGGACGGAAGCACTCGTCACGCACGGCCCGGCCGAAGCGAACCGTCCGCCCGTCGCCGCAGCATACGTTTCCGTACGCTGCGGTCGCAGGCAATGCACGGTATCCCTATCCGTATTCCGAAACGGTGCGGACGGTCAGAACCTGTAGCAGGTGCAGACGAGGTTCCGGTCACCGTACCCGTTGTCTATTTTCGATACGTAGGGGAAGAACTTGGCCCGCGATATCCATTCGAGCGGATAGGCGGCCTGCATCCTCGTATAGGGATGGTTCCACTCCCCGGCCACTTCGAGGGCGGTATGCGGCGCATTCACCACCACATTGTCCTCGTGGTTGTCTATCGCCTCGCATTCGCGCTTGATGCTGACGAGCGATTCGATGAAGCGGTCCATCTCTTCCTTGGATTCGCTCTCGGTCGGCTCCACCATCAGCGTATCGTGAACGGGGAACGACAGCGTGGGGGCATGGAAACCGTAGTCCATCAGACGGCGGGCGATGTCCGCCACCTCGACGCCGTAGTCCTTGCGGAAGTTCTGCAGGTCGAGAATCATCTCGTGTCCGACGCGGCCGTTCTCACCGGTATAGTAGGTGCGGAATTCGCCTTCGAGCGCCTTGGCCATGTAGTTGGCATTGACAATCGCCATTTCGGTAGCGCGGCGCAGTCCGTCGGCTCCGAGCATCTTGATGTATCCGTAGGTGATGGGCAGCAGCAGGGCGTTGCCGTAAGGCGATGCGAACACGGCCGTGATGCCCTCCTCGCCGCCGGTCGGAACGACCGAGTGCGACGGAAGGAACTTGACGAGGTGTTCCGCCACGCATATCGGGCCGACGCCGGGACCGCCCCCGCCGTGAGGCATGGCGAAGGTCTTGTGCAGGTTGAGGTGGCATACGTCGGCCCCTATGTAGCCGGGATTCGTCAGCCCCACCTGAGCGTTCATGTTGGCTCCGTCCATGAAGACCAGACCGCCCGCATCGTGCACGGCATCCACCAGCTCGCGTATCTTGCTCTCGAACACGCCGTGCGTGGAAGGATAGGTTATCATGGCACCGCAGAGTTCGGCCGCATTGGCCGCCGCCTTGGCCTTGAAATCCTCCACGTCGATGTTGCCGTGCTCGTCGCTGTTCACGATGACGATTTTCATTCCGGCCATAGCCGCCGAAGCGGGGTTCGTACCGTGGGCGGAAGCGGGGATGAGCATCGTCGTGCGATAGCCCTGTCCGCGGCTCTGATGATAGGCGCGAATCGTCATCAGGCCCGTATATTCGCCCGACGCACCCGATTCGGGCTGGAGCGAACAGCCGGCGAACCCGGTAATCGCAGCCAGGTCGTGTTCGAGCTCCCGTATCATTTCGAGGTACCCTTCAGCCTGCGATGCGGGCGCAAAGGGATGGATGTTGGTGAACTCGGCCAGCGACAGGGGCATCATCTCCACGGCCGCGTTCAGCTTCATGGTGCACGAGCCGAGCGGTATCATGCTGTCGGCAAGCGATATATCGCGCCTTTCGAGACGTTTGATGTAACGCATCATCTCCGTCTCGCTGTGGTACTTGTCGAACACGGGGGCATCGAGTATCGCGTCGCTGCGCAGCAGGGAGTCGTCGATTGCCGTCCGCTCCTCATCCACCCGGATACTCTTGGGCGCCTTCTTTCCGGCCGCCTCAGCGAAGATGGCGACCACCTGCGCCACCTCGTCGGCCGTAGTCACCTCGTCGAAACTCATCCGCACGGTGCTTTCGTCCGGATAGAAGAAGTTGATGTTCCGCGCCAGCGCCGAATCCTGTACGACCGCCGCCTCCGCCTTCACTTCGAGGGTGTCGAAATAGTCGCCCGCCGCAACGTCGTAACCCAGCTCCCGGAGCGCTTCGGCCACGGCGACCGTGTGCGCATGGATGTGGCGTGCGATGCGGCGCAGCCCTTCGGGGCCGTGGTACACCGCATAGAACCCCGACATGGAGGCCACGAGCGCCGATGCGGTACATATATTGGAAGTGGCCTTCTCGCGTTTAATGTGCTGTTCGCGCGTCTGGAGCGCCATGCGCAGCGCCTTGTTCCCCAGCCTGTCCACCGATACGCCGATGATGCGGCCCGGCATGTTGCGCTTGTACGCCTCCTTGGTGGTCATGAAACCCGCCGTCGGGCCGCCGAATCCCATCGGCAGGCCGAAACGCTGGGCGGAACCCACCGCGATGTCGGCGCCCCACTGCCCCGGCGAACGGAGCACCACGAGGCTCATCAGGTCGCATACGGCGGTCACTTTCGCTCCCGCTTCATGGGCGGCTGCGGCGAAGGCGGCATAGTCGCGCACGCGGCCCGAAGCCGACGGATACTGCACGATGGCCCCGAACTCCTTGCCGGTGAAAGTATAAGAGTCATAATTGTCCCGAATGATTTCGATGCCGAAGGGTTCGCTGCGCGTCACGAGCACGTCGAACACCTGCGGAAAAATATCGTCGTCCACGAAGAGCTGGTTGCAGCCGTTCTTCACCTGTTCGCGCGAACGCAGGGCGAACATCATGAGCATCGCCTCGGCAGCGGCGCTCGCATCGTCCAGCAGCGAGCAGTTGCCTATCTCCATACCGGTGAGCGAAATGGTCATCGTCTGGAAGTTCAGGAGCGCTTCGAGGCGGCCCTGCGAAATTTCCGCCTGATAGGGCGTATAGGAAGTGTACCACGCGGCGTTCTCGAAGACGTTGCGCATGATGACGGCGGGCGTGGCTGTCGGATACCAGCCCATGCCGATGAACGAACGCACCTGCCTGTTCTTGGCGGCCAGCTCGCGCACGTGGGCTGCGAATTCGTATTCGGTCATCCCCTCTGCGGGCAGCCCGATGGGCTTGCGCAGGCGGATGGAGGCAGGAATCACCTCTCCTATCAGTTCGTCCACACTGGAGACGCCGATGACTGCGAGCATCTCCTTCAGGTCGGTTTCCGACACGCCTATGTGACGGTCGGCGAATTTATCGAAAGACATAATCCGGATTGTATTTATAAGGTTTCTATCTGTTTTTCTCTGTGAATCCAATTAGTTCGCAAATATAAAAAATATTCGCTGAAATGTAACGCACGGGGCGGACAGCCTCCGCGCGGCGGCGAAACAGTCCGTTCCGCGAACGGCACCGATTGCATTCGGTCGCCGGCACGCGGCATTGCCACGCCGCCGCAGAGCACACGAAGCGGCAAGAGGACGCACCGGCCGCAACGTTCCGGAAGCGATGCCGGCCGCGAACGGCCTCCGCGTGCAAAACAGCACCTGCGACAACAACGCCCCGTCCGGTACTTCCGAACAGAATTCCGCAGGCCCCCTGCGTCCGGTCGCTGCCAATTCCGGCACCCTTTCCCGGCCGGACTGTCTAAGACTCGGATTTCGTTTTTCGCATTCGCTTTTTCCTTTTTTTCTATTATGCTTGTACTTATGATATTGAATTATTTACTTTACAATAGAATTTTCATGCGACATTTTAATCGTTTTTTTATCATTAACACATTTTAAACTCCTAAATTATGAACAAACTTCATTCAATCGTCCTGACGGTACTGACCGGTGCGTTTCTTGCCGGCTGTACCACCGAGCAAACGTACGAATACGTCCGGCTGAGCGATGCCGCCTGTACGTTCCTTCCCGAAGGCGACGCTCCCAAGACCATAGAAATAACCGCCTCCGGAACATGGCAGGTCGAACCCGGCGCTTCGTGGCTGACCGTGGAACAGGAAGGCGACGCCATCGTTCTAAGCGCAGCGGACAACGATTCCGGCATGGAACGTTCGACAACGGTAACGATTGCATGCGGCGGCGCGAGCGGGAAAATAACCGTCGTGCAGATGGCTCCCGACAGCGACATCTACCGTTACCGCATCCTCAAGACGTTCGACATGGGTGCGAAAATGTCCAAAAACGGCCGCTACGTGGGGGGCAACATCAAGCAGGTACAGTCCGACAATTCATACCTGAGTTATCCTACCATCATAGACCTCGAAACGGACGAGTGGACGCAGCTCGGTCCGTTCCCCACCACCCTGTTCAACATCGAGCTGCCGTTCGCCATATCGGACGAAGGCACCATCTTCTTCCTCGATGCCAATACATCCGCATGCGTGGGCTTCACCGTATCGGGCGACTACTTCCTTCCGGCCAATGCCGAAGGCTTCGAACTGGCGCCGTCCGTACAGAGCATTTCTGCCGATGGCCGTATCTGGGTAGGTTTCGGAATGGACGATGTAATCGCATTCGGCGGCAAATACCACCCGCTGAAATGGGTGGACGGCGGTACGCCGGAAGTGCTCCCCGTCCCGGAACTCAACTTCCGGAACTCGGAATACGTCGCAGGCGTCATGGCCCGCGGCTGCTCGGCCGACGGTTCGGTCATCTACGGCAGCACCTGGGACAACTGGGACTACGGCATGCTCTACTGGAAGGACGGCAAAGTGGACTGGGTAGGCAGCGACGTACGCGAAGTGCGGACGGTGCAGATAGAGAACGGCATGGGCGAGTTAGTCGATTACAACATCGTCAACGGCATGACCTGTACGGCCGAACTGACCAACATCAGCCCCAACGGCAAATGGATAGCGGGAACCTACAAAACGGAAGAATATACAGACCCGCGAACCTACGTAACGGAATCGTATCCGGCCTTCTTCAACACCGAAACGGGTAAAACGACCATCGTGAAGGATTTCGGTGCCGGCAGCGCCGCACACGTCACAGACGACGGCCTGGGCATCATTTTGCAGGGTACTTTCCTTCCGAGCTCCGGAATCGTGTACGACATCGAGAACCAGGCCAGCCTCGGCTCCGTACAGGAATGGGTGTTGGATACCTACCACATGATTATTCCCATGGGATACATCAACTACATGACGCCCGACAAGTCCCGTTTCATCGGAACCGTAGTGGAATCCAGTGCATTGGGCGAACGCACGGTCAGTTGGTACATGGCTCCTCCCGTGGAGCGATGACCGAACCTGCGCACTGCATTCAAAACCTTAAAAAATGAAAAAAATGAAAAAGATACACTTTGCAGCGATAGCTGCGATGATGCTCGCCGTATCGTGCGAAAAGACGGACGACACTCCGACGCTCGAAGTCTCCCCCACGACCGTGGAATTTACCGCGACGGAGGCAAGTCCGCAAACGGTTACCGTCAAGGCACAGAACGTCACCTGGGAATATTCCGTATCGGCCGACGCGAAATCCTGGCTTACGGTCACCCAGGACGGAAACACGCTCACCCTGACCGCCGCCGACAACAACAAGGCCGAAAAGCGGAACGGACAAATCCGGATAGAAGTCACCGACGGAAGCAAACTTCCGGCCCGAAGCGTGACCGTAACGCAGCAGGCGAACGCGAATCCACCCGAAATGACGCTGACGCTCAATCCCGCATCGCTCACCTTCGACGGCGAAGGCGCCGCACCGCAGACGGTCACGGTGACGGCTTCCGCAGAAACCCTCTCATGGACGGCGGCACCCGACGAAGCATCCGCCGCATGGATAACGGTAACTTCCGACACGGATACCTTCACCGTTTCCGTTGCGGACAATCCCGATACGGAGCGGCGGGCCGGTACCGTGGTCGTAACGCCCTCGGACGATGCCGCCACCGCCAAAGCCGTTCGCGTCATCCAGGAAGGCAAGGTCATTCCGCCGTCGCTTTCGGTCAGCCCCTCGACTCCGATAGAAATAGCCTACAACGAAGATACGAACATCATCCTGAATGTGGAAGCCGTCAATACGGAATGGTCGGCCCGTGCCGAAAATGCGGACGGAAAAGCCCTCAGTTGGGTGTCGGTCGTAACCTCCACCGGTGAAGGATACGTCAATGTCATGCCCGAACGCAACACGCTCAAGGAACCCCGTTCCGGCTTCATCGTCGTCACGGCCGAAGCCGAGGGCATCGAAGAGGTCCGGATTCCGATTTCCCAGACGGCCGCTCCCGACTACCTCTCCACGCTCGACGGCGACCTCGAGCTGAATACACTGGGCCTGAGTCACGGCCACTCCACGCTTTCGCCCTATTCTCCCGACGATACCATTATCGTACCGACCAGCGAATGGGATATCAACCTGATGTCGGAAGGCGTCGCCTTCAACACCAGTACGGGCCAGATGACAGGAACCGGTTACAGGCTGCATTTCATCATCGTTACGGACCGGATGGTAATCAACGACGACGACCTTTACACGATACCCGACGGAGCGTACGAGGTCGTAACCTCGAAACCGATGGACGACAATCCGGACGAAATATACTATAAAGACGCCTGGACCATCGACAAAGGAACCGAAGGCACCTCTTCATGGACGAAATATACCGGCTTCTGGTATACCGAACTGCAGGAAGGCGAAATCGTCGGTTCCGCACCGGTGGTATCCGGAACGGTGACCGTCACCAAACTGTCCGGCTACGAAAATTCCTACACGTTCGTGTTCGACACGAAGGACGACTTCGGCAACGCAATCACCGGCACCTATTCCGGGTCGATTGGTCTGACGGCGAACGGCAAGACCCTGCCCGACTGACGAACTCCGCTGCTGCGGAAAAGGCCCGGCCGACCGGCCGGGCCTTTTCCGTATCCCGCTCCGAACGGATACGGCTCAATATCTGAAACTGCTTCCGCCGATGAACTCGCGCAGGATGGACGTGGGCGGAATTTCCGCAGAAGGTATGTTCAGGAAATTGTCGAGAAACTTGAGCAGCCGGCGCGCCTCGCCGTACTCCGGTATCGTATTGGGCACGTTGTACAGAAGCGGTTCGGCATAGCTCCGCAGTACGGGCAGTTCGTAAAACAGCGACGAATTGAACATCACGTCGGCATGTTCCTGATACGGGAAAATGTACTTGTCCTCCCCGGCACGCACGCTCGCCCAACGACGGAGCGTCGAAGCCGCATCGCTGCCCCGCGTCTCGTTGTCGCGCACGATGCGCCGAATCAACCGGTTGTCCGTGGTCGGTATGCGGTTCATGTCGTCCATCATGACGGACGTGAACGCCGAAATATAAATCTTGTATTTGAAGGAATCGGGTACCTTCTCCGTCAGCCGGGGATTCAGACCGTGGATGCCTTCGACGACCAGCACCGACCGGTCGGTAAGCTGTAACGGCGACTCGTGCCACTGCCGTTTGCCAGAGATGAAATCGTACCGGGGAATATCGATGCTGCGTCCGTCGAACAACGCTTCGAGGTGTTCGTTGAACGTCTTGAGGTCGAGCGCGTCGATGGTTTCGTAATCGTAATCGCCGTTCTCGTCGCGCGGTGTGAGCTCCCTTTCCAGGAAGTAGTCGTCCAGAGAAATCAATACGGGGTCGAGCCCCAGAATCCGCATCTGAATGCCGAGCCGCTTGGCGAACGTGGTCTTGCCGCTGGACGAAGGCCCCGATATCAGCACCAGACGGGCCCCCCGCCGACGGTTGGCTTCGTAGATGGTATCCGCAATGCTCGCCAGCTTCTTTTCATGGAACGCCTCGGCCACTTTTATGAGGTCGCTCGCCTCGCCCGCAAGGATGCGCGTATTCAGCAGTCCGATATTCGGTACCCCCATCACATCCACCCACTCCTTGTATTCGGTAAAGATGTCGAACATCTTCTCCTGATGAATCATCACTTCGAGTTGGTCGGGTGCGGTACGTTTCGGCACCGCGATGTAGATACCTTTATAATACGGTTTGAGGTCGTACAGCGTCAGATAGGAGGTCGAAGGCGCGAGCGCTCCGTAGAAGTAACCGACGATGTCGGCCAGACTGTACATGGTAACATACAGTTTCGGCCGCGTCTCCATCAACGTTATCTTGTCGTAGAAGCCCAGCCGCGAATACATCTCCTTCGCATCGGCAGCCAGCACCTTCTGACGGGCGATGGGAATGTCCTGCCTAATCAGGTCGTCCATACGCGCCTTGAGCCGGTCCACATCCTGCTGCGACACCTCGTCCAACCCCTCGATTTCGCAGTAGAATCCCTTGGAAACCGAATGCGGTATACGGAACCGCCGCCCCGGAAACAGGTCGTGCACCGCCTTTTGCAGCGTGAAGAACAAGGTACGCTCGTACACCCGAATGCCTTCGAAATGCGTTATGTCGATGAACCGTACCGAGACGGGTTCGTAAATCATGTAGTCGAGTTCCTTGATATCGTTATTGACATAGGCGGCCAGATAGGGCAGGTCGGGCTCCGGAAGCATCCGGATGATATCCGAAAGCCTCGTCCCCCACTCCACCATCATGTTGGCACCGTTGTTCGCACATGCTATGCTGACAAGATTGCTGTTCATATTCGCTCTGTTAGTTCATGATTAACGCCGCCGGGGCGCATTGCGTACGTTCCGACGCACAAAAATACGATAATCCCCAAATAATGTACCGTGACGCAGGCAGAACGACAAAATTATCACAGCATTGTCACACTATCGTAATACGGATTCCGGTACGTTCCCGAAACCTCCGGGACTGTTCCTGCCCCGCACGCGGCGGCTTGCGAACTATCCGGGAAAGTCCCTCATCCACGCGCATCACAAGCCCGTCATGCCGTCCCGGAAAACACAGAACGGCATGCAAGGAGCACCGCACGCCGCCCCGGAACACCCGCGCGTCCCGCCCTCTGCCGGAAGGTTCCTGTTCCTTCCCGAACAACCGCAAGCGGAAGGGCACGGCACAATACCGGAACCGCCAGCCAACACCGAAGAAAGACCTGCGGCCCGCACCGCCCTCAGCAACGTACGGGCATCGCCGCTTCCCGTCCCAATTTTTATGATACCTTATTTTGGTAAACCGAAAAAACTGCCTATATTTGCACCGCTTTAGGAGAAACACGAATATTGTTTCCGATGCAAACGCCGGAAATACGCCCTAAGCCCAAACTCAATTCTAAGGAGATTCAGTAGCTCAGCAGGTAGAGCACATCCCTTTTAAGGATGGGGTCCTGGGTTCGAGCCCCAGCTGGATCACTTGAAAGCTGACAATTATATGATTGTCAGCTTTTTTCGTATTTCGTGGCTCTCCGGTTGTCTCGCTGCGCTGCTTCTGCGCCGGCATCATGCCGCCCCCGGACTCCGCTCGATGAGCGCGCACGACTGCGCCGTACTCGGTTCACTCCCCGGCTGGATTACGAAACAAACGACCGGTAACGACACGATTGTCGGTTGTTCTCTATTTCGGAGTTATCGGTGTTTTTATTACCGCATATTGGGCCTGTCGCGAATCGCTCCCCCCTTCCGCTCCAAAACGCGTCGACAGAGTATCCTGTAAATCCTTCACCCGTACCCCTGTCAGGAAATTCCGACGACCCCTCCGCTGCCGCACTGTTTCAGCTCGGACAAAAGAAACGACACCATCGTGCGTCAACGGAAAAACGGACGGGCAGAAACGGTTGTCCCTCCCGAATCGGAAAACCGACACATACCTCGCCACACGAAAAAGGGAGCGAAATCCGCTGCCAATACAGACAGCATTCGATGACTGCCTCTTCCCCCTCCAAGAGCCTCAACAACGCATCGACGCGTCACCGGAACTTACCGTTTTGTTTTGCCGCACGGCCGCCTTTTATATTCGACTTGAATCTGCACATACGGAAAAAATATATACGCTGCCCCCTTTAACGCCGAACGATTCGGCAGATATTCCGACCTGATTGCCGGAGCGGTTTCATAAAAATTCGATGGATATCCATCCGCCGCACAACCCGTAACGGACAGCATACCGAATGACAAAAAACCGAAAATTCGTTTCCGGTCCGTTATCTATTCGATGCAAAAACCCCGCAGCAACTTTGCTGCAGGGCCCAGTCCGTTTTGCCCGTAAGCTCGACGATTATTCCAGTTTATCGTACTCTTCGTCCGTCACGGGTTCGAGCCATTCGTTGGAAGTATTTTCGCCGGGAACCTCGAAGGCCAAATGTGCGAACCAACTGTCCGAAGCTGCCCCGTGCCAGTGTTTCACGTTAGCCGGAATATGGATGACCGTACCGGGCAATATTTCAACGGCCGGCTTGCCTTCTTCCTGATACCAGCCGCGGCCGGCCACGCCAATCAACATTTGCCCTCCGCCCTTCGTTGCCTTGTGGATATGCCAATTGTTGCGGCAGCGCGGCTCGAAAGTAACGTTGGATACCGAAACCTGTTCCTGCGAAATAGGAGCCAGGTAACTGTTGCCGATGAAATATTGCGCATAGGCCGAATTGGGTTCGCCGATGGGGAAAATCATTTCGCGCTGGAAAGCTGCTTTGGCATCTTCGCCGGTCGTATCCTCCGCCCATACGTCCTTTGCCAAACGGAATGCCGCCCATGCTTTGGGCCAGCCGGCATAGAAGCCGATGTGGGTAAGGATTTCGGCGATTTCGGTACGGGTGATGCCGTTGTTCTTCGCAGACTGAAGGTGGTAGGTCAGCGAGCTGTCGGTAATGCCCTGACTGATAAGCGACGTAATCGTTACCAGACTACGGTCGCGCAGGCCGAGTTTGTCGGTGCGGCTCCACACTTCGCCGAAGAGGACATCATCATTGAGTTCCGCGAATTTAGGGGCGAACTCGCCGAGCTGGTCGCGCCCTGCCGTCTGTACGATTTTTTCCTGTGCCATGACATTGAATACTGAAATTGTACATACCAAAGATACGAGGAGTTTGTTCATAATAGTATCATTTATTGCATGAAGTTATTGATTTTGTTGGCAGAATTGAGCGGCGTCTGGTCGGACAGCACCAATGATTTTACCATGTGCCGCGTATCTTGCTTGTACTTCCGAAAATGTTCCGAAGCGATGTGTTTCTCGTATGCACTCCGGCTCGCATACGTTTCGAGGATGGTTATCATGCAAGGATTCACCTTTTCGCCGACAGCATACATCGTCAGTACACCCGGCTCGGTTCGCAGGGAGATTTCCCCCACCTCGGCGGCGTATTTCATATACTCGTCGAGATACTGCGGATAAATCTCGATTTTCGACAGCCTTACGATGCCATCGGCCGCCATCGGCTCTTTGGCACACATACCCGGCTGCCTGTCCGGATTCAGGCATTTGCCGATAACCTCTCCCGTGGCGAGGTAGGAATAGGTCGGGAACTCGAACAGCACGGGTTTCAACTTCGTGTAGTCGGGTTTGCCGTCGCTGTCGAGCACATCGGGCGATGCGTAGGTATTGACCACAGAGCAAATGAAATTGTCGAAGCCGTCGGTCTCGTAAATATCCACCACCTCACACTCCATCGTAAGCGGCGAAGAGTCTATAACGGGCGTACCGTGCTCGCCGATGTGATAGGCGAAAACCTCCGACTTATCGACCGCCGCACCGCTCACGCTTCCTACATAGTCGGCCTTCGGCAGCATTTCCCGGCTCACGAGATTGACGGAAAGTCGCTTCGATTGCCTTATACCCTGGTTGGTGTAATGGCTTTTACTCATGCTGACCAGTATCCGGTCATGGCCGATAATACCCGTGTGTCCTACCACGAGCCAGTTCACTTTGCCGTTTACTTCTGCTCCCACAACCGTCAGCGGCTTGGGATAGAGCGCCGGCAGGCTGCCGAGATTCTTCTTGTCCGTTTCCATGATGTCGGGTTGAGCGGCGTGCTCCTTCACGGCGGTACTACTGCACGACAGCAGGACAAACAGTGAAAGAACACCTGAAATAGCTTTTACCATCCTATCCTCGATTATTGCCTTTCAAACGTTACCTGAATATCCCCGGCTACACGCAACGCTTCGATACCCTCCCCGTCGATACGGCCGATTTTAATCAGGTCGTTGCTATGCGGCCAGCTTTTGCAGAAAATCGCCACATTGCCCCACGGTGCATAAACCGTGATGTCGCCGGGAGAAGGCGCACAGCCGCGCGGCACACCGTCGAGGGTCAATGCCGGGTCGGGGTAGAAGATTTTCTCGGTCGTATTGTTGTAGTCATTCAAGGTAACTTCCAATGGCAGACGCGAAAGCAAATCCCGTGCAGCGGCATTGTCTTCCATCGTGGCGGTAATTCTGCGGCCGCCTACCGTAATGCCGATAACCGACGCAGCTCCTTCGGAAGTCTCCGACTCTTCCCGTCCGGCACCGATTGCATCGAGCCATGCCGCAACACGGGTATCCGTCTGCGATAGTGAAGAAGAGGTCAGCAACAGCGTCGGGTCGAGCAATTCGGCCTCAGGGCAATGCGTCCGGGCATCACCGACCGAGGTAGATATTCCGCTGCTTCCGCTGGTAGCGAAGAGCGCGATACGTCTGCCCGCAAGCGTCACCGCATGTTCGTGCAGGAAAGACTGCATCGGCGCAGCCATGTGTCCGTACCAAACGGGATAACCGACGAAGACAATATCGTACACATCGAAATCATGTACCGTCGTTTTTATGGAAGGGAAATTCCCTGCCTCGATAGAGGCCTGTTCCTGTTGCGCACGCTCCAGCATGGCATCGTAATCCGTATCGTAGGGCGTTTCGGGCTCCACCTCCACGACATCGCAGCCGAGCGCCGTTCCGATTTGCCGGGCCACACTTTCCGTATTGCCCGTGCGCGAACAGTAAAGCACCACATAACGACCATCATCTCCCGGTGTCCCGACATCATCGTTTCCGTCGTCTCCCGGTGTTCCGGGTTGTTCGGTAGCGGGGCCTTCCGGTCCGACAGAAGCTCCGCCGCAGGCCGTCGCCGTCAGGACGAACAGGAATAAAGGAAAAAACAGGAATTTTTTCATCGTTTCAGGAATAAATGATTTGTACCACCTTTCTACCGGTACAAAATTAACGGGACGCTCGTGTCCTCCCGGTATATCAATTCCGGATAAAAGGAACCATATTCCGGATGATACCTCTTCCAAAACGAACATTCCCCAGACTCCGACCGACCGCATCGCAAAGCACAGTCAAAGCCCGTCCGCCGGCAAGGCATGACCGTTCCGGGAACGAAGCCCCCATCCCTCCTTCCGACCGGCCGGACGAGAGGCAATCAAATGAACCGGCCGGTTATGCTTTCCGACACGCTTTTTATCTGGTCGGGAGTGCCTGCGGCCACAATGCGGCCGCCCTCCGCTCCGCCTCCTGGTCCCATGTCGATGATGTAGTCGGCATTACGGATGACATCCAGGTCGTGCTCGATAACGACGACCGTCGCTCCGTAATCGACCAGGTGCTGAAAGACCCGCAGCAGCGTCTGTACGTCGGACGGATGCAGGCCTATGGTCGGTTCGTCGAATACGAACACCGAATCCTCCTGCCCCCTGCCCATTTCGCTGGCCAATTTCAACCGTTGCGCCTCGCCGCCCGAAAGTCCCGGCGTCTCTTCGCCGAGAGTAAGATAACCGAGGCCGAGGTCACGAAGCACCTCCAGCCGCTGCCGTACCGTTTTCAGGTCATCGCAGGCCGCCAGTGCATCGTTCACGTCCATATCCATCAGTTCCGGAAGCGAATAGCGTTCACCGGCCCTGTTCTCGCGCCGAATCATTCCCGCCGCCTTCGCATACCTCGAACCGTGACAGTCGGGACAGGGTATTTCCACATCGGGCAGGAACTGCACGTCGAGGCTGATTACACCCGTACCGTCGCAGACAGGACAGCGCAGGCGTCCCGTATTATAGGAGAAATCGCCGCTTTTGTACCCCTGTTTCCGGGCATCCTCGGTCCGCGCGTAAATTTTCCGCAGCTCGTCGTGCACGTTGGCATACGTGGCTACCGTCGAGCGGATGTTGATGCCGATGGGCGATGCGTCGATGAGCTTGACTTGCCGGATACCCTCCGCTTCGACGTCCTTCACGTGTTCCGGCAGGCGCGTCCCGGCAATGCGGGCCCGCAGGCCTGGAATCAGGCTCTCCAGCACCAAGGTCGTCTTGCCCGACCCCGAAACGCCTGAAACGACCGTCAGCCGTCCTTTGGGAATATCGACCTGTAAGGGCTTTACGGTATGGATGGCATCGGTGGAGAGATGAATGCGCCCCTTTCCGAAAAGGGTTTCGGGAGCCGCCTGCCGACGCACACGGACGGCAGCCTTTTCGGACAGGAAAGGCCCGATTTCCGATGCGGCATTCCGCCCGATGTCCTGTACGGTACCCTCGGCGATGACTCTTCCGCCCGCCGAACCTGCACCGGGCCCCATTTCAATCAGGTAGTCGGCTTCCGCCAGAATCTGCGTATCGTGGTCTACCAGGACGACCGAATTGCCGTCGGCTATCAGGTCTTTCATCACTCCGACGAGCCCCCTTATATTGGCCGGATGAAGCCCTATCGACGGCTCGTCCAGCACATAGAGTACGCCCGTCGTACGGTTCCTGACAGCACGGGCCAGCTGCATCCGCTGCCGCTCGCCGGTCGAAAGTGTGGAAGCGGCACGGTCGATGCTCAAATATCCCACGCCAAGTTCCAACAGCCGCTGCGCCCCATCGAGCAACGACTCGCAGATACTTTCCGCCATGGGACGCATCGCCTCCGGCAGAGAATCCGGGATGCCCCGTACCCAACCGACCAACTCGGTCAGCGTCATCCGGCAGGCCTCGGCCAGCGAGATGCCCCGCACACGGGGCGCACGGGCAGCCTCCGAAAGGCGCGTACCGCCGCATTCGGGACAACACGCCGTCTTGAGGAACCGTTCCACCCGTTTCATGCCCGCTTCGTCCTTTACTTTGGCGAGTGCATTCTCCACCGTATATACGGCATTGTAATACGTGAAATCCAACTCACCCGCCTGATTCGAGTTTTTGGATTTGTAGAAGATACGTTTTTTTTCCGCAGGCCCATGAAACACGATGTCACGCTCCCGTTCACTCAACTGATTGAACGGCACATCGGTACGCACACCCATCGCACGGCACACGTCGACCATCAGCGACCACATCAACGTATTCCACGGGAGCACGGCCCCCTCATCGATAGTGCGCGTTCCGTCCGGCACGAGGGTCGATTCGTCCACCGTACGGACAGTGCCCGTTCCGTCGCATACAGGGCAGGCGCCCTGACTGTTGAACGCCAGCTCTTCAGCCGAAGGAGCGAAAAAGTGCGCTCCGCACTCGGGGCAAACCAACTCCTGTCCGGCTGCCACACGGAGCGAAGGCGACAGGTAGTGCCCGTTCGGGCATCGGTGGCTCGCCAGCCGCGAATAAATGAGCCGCAGGCTGTTGAGCAGTTCCGTACCCGTTCCGAACGTGCTGCGTATGCCCGGAATCCCCGGTCGCTGATGCATGGCCAAAGCAGCCGGGACATGGAGCACTTCATCCACATCGGCACGAGCTGCCTGCGTCATGCGTCGCCGGGTATAGGTAGAGAGCGATTCGAGGTAGCGGCGCGAGCCCTCGGCATAGAGTACCCCCAGCGCCAGCGAGCTTTTTCCGGAACCCGACACGCCCGCGATACCGACAATCCGGTTCAGCGGCACCTCCACATCGACATGTTTCAGGTTGTGCACCCGTGCGCCGCGCACTACGATTTTTTCAGGTCTTTTCGTATCTTCCGTCATACTTCCGTAACTTTTCAGTGCCGCACTGAAGATGCAGCATACGAAATTACATATTTCTCACGACTGTAACGCCCCGCCCCCTGCGTCGGTCCGTCACCGACCGACACTCTGTATGCTCTCCCGGCGATGCACGCCGCAGCATTCGGCATCATGGGCTGTAAAAAGAGAGGGGCAAATACGCCATGCACGCACCTGCCCCCCGTATGGCAACGCTCCGCAAAACCGCACTGGCACGACGAGCCTCCGCCCCCGAACACCCCCGAACCGCACACCCGTCCATACCGGAACGCACCGGACGAATCCACAGCACACGGCACCCCGATACGACCCGCCGACCCGACCGTCACTCCTGCCGCAGGTCTCCCTCCGGCATGCCGAACAGGGAAAAATGCACGCTGCCGTACGTGCGCATCTGAAGCAGGGCCGGATGACCTGCGAAGGAAACATCCTTGGAATGCTCGAATACGAGCAGCCCGCCGGCACGCAGCAGGCCGCGCCCGAAGACCAGTTCCACGACCTGTTCCGCCCCCTCAAGGTCGTAAGGAGCATCGGAAAATATCACGTCGAACCGTTTCGTCGCACTTTTCAGATACAGGAATGCGTTGGCCCGAACAGCATACAGGTTCTCCATTCCGAAAGCTGCGGCTGTCCGCCTGATGAAGTTGTGATGTACAGCATTCACCTCCACCGAGGTGACGGCCGCCGCACCGCGCGACACGAACTCATAACTGATGGACCCCGTCCCGGAGAAGAGGTCGAGCACTTCGATACCCTCGAAATCAATCAGGTTGCCGAGTACGTTGAAAAGATTCTCCTTCGCGAAATCCGTCGTCGGCCGCGCCCGCAAATTGCGCGGCGGATTGATTACCCTGCCGCCGAACCTTCCGCCTACGATTCTCATATCCGCATCTTCATTTTGTCGCCGCACGGACGGGCCGGAGCTCCGCCACGCGGTCGAAATATCGGGCGAGCGTCCCCGCATACCGTACCGGTCTGTCGCCATAAACATACAATGCCGTATCCCGTCTTCCTTCGGACAGCCCGTACAAGTAATAGACCATGTCGGCGGCCCCTTGCAGGGGATACACTTCGGCCAGCGTCAGGACGCCTCCGGCATCATAACCGGCCACGTAAAGCTGCTCCTGCGTCGGATAGGCCGCAAGACATGCGCCGGACACTCTCGCTCTCCGAAAGGCCGCCAGCATTTCGTGCATCGGAGAACGCCATTCCATTCTTCCGCCCGTCCGTCGCTCCAACCACGAGACAATCCCCCTTTCGACCGGGAACACGGCGCATACTCCGTCCGTATCCTCCGTCACCAGCACCTCGCTCCCTTCCGCAGGATACACCCCCATCCGCACGAGCCATTCCGACGCACGGGCCGACGGGAGCAACTCCCGCGGAACATACACCGTATCGGCCGTATCGACGAATACCCGCACCAGGTCGAACGACGCTCCGTCCGCACAATCCATGCAGTCGTCGAAAGCAGCCGCGAACTGCTCCGGCAGCGGCTGTCCCGGTACGAAACGCACATCACGCTGCCGCCCTCCGGCAATCCCCCGGTCTGGCATATAAAAAGAAAGTCCACCCTGCCGGAGCCGAATGGACAATATCTTTTGTGCGGCGTGCGTGTTATTCCCAGTTTCCCGCATCGTTCGTCGCACTCGTCATGGAACCCACTTTCACGCCGGGATAATCGTTGAAGGTATTCTCCCGCTCGTCTATCAGGTTGATGAGCTCCTGTCGGTTCAGGTCGGCGAGGAACGCCTTGTAGGGAGCGCGGCATTCGAACACCTGTACCGTCACGCCCGATTCGGTTTTGAGCTCGCCGGCTTCGAGTATGTATTCCAGCCCGTCCGTATAGGGGATATAGCGTATCATCTCGACCATCTGGGGCGTCATCTTCTTCGCACCGAATATGGTATCTATAACGGCCACCTTGAACGTCTCCCGGCTCACGAGTCCGCGCGCCACGGCCACCGAGTCGTCCGCCGAACCGAACGCCTTCTCATAAACCATGGAGTCGTTCAGCACGAAGTTGATAAGCGAATCGAAACTGCCCGTATATACCTGATTGACCTGCTTGTATGCTCTTTCGGCGGTACGTATGTCCTTGATACGTTCTATTACGGCTGCAGACCTCGTTTCCACTTCTTTCTGGAACTTGAGCGGAATCGTCAGCTGACGGTACACCACGAAAGCGAGGGCTACGATAACAATAGCGAGAACAATCTGAATAACTTTTTTCATCTCTATTTTTTAATTTTTAAGTTTGTAACGCATTAGGCAATGAAGAGCATCAACAGCTAATATTTTCGTAATGTTAAACGAACATATCGCGTCTCAAATTTACGCGAATTTTGCATTCGCGCCAACACCTGGACAAAAAAAAATCATAGAAGCCCTCGCCGCCTGGCTTGCCGACGCCGACACCGAGCGCATCTTCATCCTGAACGGTTACGCCGGAACGGGCAAGACTTCCATCATCGCGGCGTTCGTGGCGACGCTCAAAAAGCTGAAGATAAAGCCGGTATTGCTCGCCCCCACCGGACGCGCCGCGAAGGTCATGGCACGCCATACGGGCCTCGGCGCCTCGACCATACATAAAAAGATATACCGGCAGAAAAGTTCCGCCGACCCGGAAGCGGGCTTCTCGCTCGACTTCAACCGCGCGCAAGACGCATGCTTCATCATCGACGAGGCTTCGATGCTCTCCGCCTCGCCCGATGCGGGCTCCCCGTTCGGAAGCGGTTCGCTGCTCGACGACCTGTTCCGTTACGTCCGTCAGGGCGTGCGCTGCCGCATCCTGTTCGTAGGCGACGACGCCCAGCTGCCGCCCGTAGGTCACGACCGCAGTCCGGCCCTCGACCCCGACTTCATGGCCGCGTACGGCGCGGTCGCGTACGGCACGCTGGACGAAGTGATGCGTCACAGCGAAGATTCGGGCATCCTTTTCAATGCCACGCTGGTACGCTGCATGCTCGAAGCGGGCATCACGGAACCGCCGCTGTTCGAAATGTCCTACCCGGATTTTCGGGCAATCGACGGCGGGGAATTTCTCGAAAAGGTGGAGGAATGCTATTCGCGTTACGGCCGCGAGGAGACCATCGTCATCACCCGCTCCAACCGGCGGGCCAATCGGTTCAACGAGGGAATCCGGCGGCACGTACTCTACGCCGAGGAGGAAATCGAGTCGGGCGACATGCTGATGGTGGTGAAGAACAACTACTATTTCACCGAACGCGAAGAGGAAGCGCACATGGATTTCATAGCCAACGGCGATACGGCCCGTCTGGTCAAACTGCGGCGCTTCGAGGATTACTACGGCTTCCGGTTCGCCGAGGCACGGCTCGCCTTCCCCGATTACGACGACTGCGAAATCGAATGCAGAATCCTGCTCGACACGCTCGCATCCGAGGCCCCGGCCCTCACCCGCGAACAGAGCGATGCGCTGTTTCGGGCCGTCTGCGAAGATTACGAACACATCAAGAGCAAGGCCAAACGGTACAAGGAGGTGCGCGAGAATCCCCATTTCAATGCGGTTCAGGTCAAGTTCGCCTATGCCGTGACCGCTCACAAGGCGCAGGGCGGCGAGTGGAAAGCGGTCTTCGTAGACCGGATGCTTTTCGGCGACGAACCCATGAGCCGCGACCTCATGCGCTGGCTCTACACCGCACTCACCCGTGCCAGCGAACAGGTCTATCTCGTGAACTTCGACGAACGGTTCTTCGGCAACGGCTGACCCTGCCCGCGGAAACGGCCCCGGCGCCCCGCCCACAGTCTGGCTGCCGCTTCGCACCGCAGCGCCCGGCTCCGGCGACACCCGGACAACCCGCAGCGAAAAGCCCCCTCCCGACCCGCCCGAATCCGACCATCACGGAAGACGCACGCAGCCATGCCGCCATGCGCTACCGCTTCCAGTCCGAGTTGTCCGGCATACTGCAAAATACACCTTTACGTACCGCCTGTCTCCGTGCATACGCCGCCGGAAGACCAAAATGCCGCAACGCCTTCAACGACACTGTCTTCCCCGACCGTTCGAACATACCTTTCCCACTCCGCATGCAGCCCGCAAGCCGCAGCAGCCAAAAGAAATCCGCTTACAATTTCGCCGGTTTACCGCAGCGATAGACGCCGTGCCTCGAAGGTACGGACACGCGCCCCATACACACCGCCCGGCCTCAGCAACGGTACGCCCTTACGTACTGCCCGCCTCCGCGCATACACCGCCGGAAGACCAAAATGCCGCAACGCCTTCAACGACACTGTCTTCCCCGACCGTTCGAACATACCTCTCCCGCTCTGCATGCAGTCCGCAAGACGCAGCAGCCAAAAGAAATCCGCTCACAATTTCGCCGGTTTACCGCAGCGATAGACGCCGTGCCTCGAAGGTACGGATACGCGCCCCATACACACCGCCCGGCCTCCGCAACGGTACGTCCCCACGGACTTCCGGATACGACACAACTCGCAACACGGGGCGTTGCTATGATACGGGCCCCGGCGACGAGCATCCGGGACATTCCGCTACTTGTCGTCCTGTTCCTGGCCGAGTGCTTCGGCCACCTCCTTTTCGGCCTTGCGGAGCCGTCCGCGACAAAAACGGATGAGTTCTCCCGCACGGCGTACCTGCCCCGCCAGCGCGTCGATATCCGGATTGGCCTCGTTCATCTTCGCCAGAATCGCCTCAATCTCGGCCATCGCCTCGGCGTATGTCATTTCACTTTTTCCCATGGTCGGTCACTTTTGCAGTCAGTGTTCCTTTGTATAACGTAATATCGAGCGGCGTGCCCGACTCGGCATCGGCCGCATCGGTCAACGCCCGCCCCCCGGCCCGCACGACGGCGAACCCGCGGGCCAGAATGGTGCGCGGGTCGGCGGCCGCCAACAGTTTCTCCGACTGGGCCAAGCGCTCCACGCTCCCCGCGACCGCCCGGCACGCGCGTTCCGCCAGGCGCCCTTTGAGTTCATCGAGCCGGACGGCACGCCCCTGCAAAGCCCTGCGTGCGCCGGCGGCAACTCCTTCGCCGAGGGCCTCCAGCTTCCAGTTCATCCGGAAACGCGCCCCCGATACCCGCTCGCGCAGCAATGCACCGTACATGTGCAGCTCCTTCTCTTCCCGGTCGAGCACACGCCGCCCCAAATTCGCAACTGCGACCGCAGCATCTTCCAGCCGACCGTCGAATGCCGCGGCCTGCTCGACAAGGAAACCGGCCACAGCGGTCGGAGTCTTCAGCGACAGCGCCGCCACCATATCCACCACGCTCTGGTCCTTGTCGTGTCCCAGGCCGGCGATGACCGGCAGCGGAAACTGCGCCACGTGGAAACCGAGCAAATAGGAATTCAGAAAGCTCAGGTCGCTCTGCGAACCGCCGCCGCGTATGACGACCAGCGCATCGAACCGGTCAGCCGCATCCGCGACCGCTTCCAGCGCCTCTATAATCGACTGTTCGGCCCCGTGTCCCTGCATGACCGCGCCGAAAAGCATCGTATCGAACCGATAGGGAGAGGCGCCGAGTTCCTTCATGAAATCTTGATAACCGGCAGCCTGCGGCGAGGAGACGACGGCGATGCGCTGGGGCACCTCCGGGATACCGAGCTCGCGGTTCAAGTCGAAAACACCGTCCTCTTTCAGCCGGGCAATGGTTTGCAGCCGCTGCTGCGCCAGGTCGCCCAGCGTATAGAGCGGGTCAATATCCGTCACCTGCAGCGACAGGCCGTACAGTTCGTGATAGGCCACCGTCACGGAAAGCAGCACCTTCATCCCGACTCCGAGTTCCGCCCCCGTCGCCCCGCGGAAAAAGGAGGACAGCATGCCGTACCGGCCGGCCCATATCACCGCCTGGGCCTGAGCCTGCGGCACACCGTTCCGTCCGCCCTTCTCGACGAGCTGGAGATAACAGTGCCCCGACCGGGTATTGACCTTCATCTCGCCAATCTCGGCCGTTATCCACAAAGGGGCGGGAAAACCTCCGCAGAGCACCTCCTCGATGCGCCCCTGCAGCTGGGATAAAGTAATATACGATTCGACGGCCATTTCCGGATAATCCAAACGTTCCGCACAAAGATAATACAACCCGCGGCAAAACGGGCACGCCCGCCCCGCCGAAACGACCAACCGGAACGGCACGGGATTAACCGCAGTCCGCTTCATTCCGTTCCGCGTCATTCGAGCGAAAGTTCCGCGATTCCCGGAAACCGCGCACATCCGATTCGGGGCAGCCGTTTTTCTCCGGAGGGCGGAAACGCCACAGCATCCGGATACCGCAGGCCGCACGCCTCCGGTCGCCAACCGACAAGTCGGAACAAGAAGGGATTCGTCCCTGAAAGCACGGCGGATTCCGTACCGCCGCACTGCCGCATCTGCCGGCAGCCATGCCGTTTTCCGCCATCTGCCGTCTTACCGCAACAGGGGCAGGGCGTGCAGCAGGTTCCGCAGACGGATGGCCGTGCGCGGCATCGGTTCGGCCACGGTCAGCCCGACAAGTTCCGTCACCCGCGCAATGTCGCCGATAACCCGGACTACCTGCTCCAGCGACATGCCGTCGGGGTCGGTTCCGACGGCTGCGACGATTTCGGCCGGGTCGAGCACATCCAGGTCCAAATGTACGACCGTCCTCGAAGCGCCGCACGTTTTCAGCCAGCGGAGTACTGCCCCGCTTTCTTCCGCAACCTCCTCCTTCGACACCTGAGCGATGCCGTACTGCCGCTGCCGTTCGCGGATTTCGTCCCGCTCCCAGTTCCGCAGTCCGACATAGAGAATGCGCGAGGGGTCGAACCGGGCGGGCAGTGCGGAGACGAGCTGCCGCTCGCCGTATCCCATACAGGCTGCGACGGCCATCGCATGGTAAGCCGGATAAACGTCGCCGGGGAGGGTGATGTCGGGATGGGCGTCAATCCACACCATCGCCACATCGCCCGCATACCGCTCCGCCAAATAGGTGAACGGCACCACGCTCACGGAGCACTCGCCGCCCAGCGTGACAATCCGGTCGGGTGCCGATGCGCGCAGCATCGCCAGCGCCGCCCGCGACTGGCGGAGGATGACGTCCCGGTCGAGGACGCCGTCCTGCACCATGCGTCTGCCGACGGCGGTTTCCACCGGGACGGTAAGCGTCTCGTCCCCTCCTGCGGGGGCAAGAAACTCCAGCAGATGCGCCCCCAGCCAATACCCCCGCGCGGCATCGTCGGGTCGCTCCACTTCCGGCACAAGCCGGACGATATCGGCCCCCTGCCACTGCGGATAGATGAGCCGAACGGTCTTCATGGTTCTCTCCATAGCAATCGTCTGTTTTCATTCCACGCACCGGGTCGGTGCAACGAGCTGCTGCCGGCATCACCGTAACCGCCCGTACCGTACGGGGGCGTCCGCTTCCCTGCGGTCATTCCACCCACACGACATAATCCGCCTTGCGCGGCTTGGCCTCCGGTGCAGCACCGGTCAGCGGGTAACCGAGCACGCAGTGCCCGATGCCTTCGTAGTCGCCTTCGATACCCCACTCCTGCAACAGTGCCTTTCCTTCCGGCGAATCGAATACCTCCTTGGCACGATGTATCCAACAACTTCCCAATCCCACGGCATAAGCCGCATTCAACAGATTGCCCATCACCAACGAACCGTCATACAGGTAAGTGGGGCGGCTACGGTCTGCCAGCACCACCAGCACCGCAGGCGCCCCGTAAAAGGGGTCGGAAGCGGTTCCCATTACGGCCGCATTGAGCGCCGAAAGACGGTCGCGCACGGCTCCGTTCGTTACCGCCACGATGCGGGGCGCCTGCATCCCCATGCCGGTGGGGGCATAAGTACCCGCCTCGGCCACCCGTTCTATCAGCTCCTTCGCCGGCATCCGGTCGGGGTCGTACCCGCGGATGCTGCGGCGTGTCTTCATATTTTCCAACACGACATTCATAAACGTATTCATTCATCGTTTCCCGACAAACGACCCGGCCATCTCCATCCGGCACAGGCCGTATTATCTGACAATCATCATCTTGTTCCGGATATTCCTGCCTTGTGCTGTCCGGTCTCCGGAACCGAAGAACCGTACCAAAGAGCGGTACGACAAGCATCCGGTTGTTTTTCAAAAATAGTAAATAAAACGATACGGTACGCCTGCGCCCGCACGAAACGGCAGCGCCCCTTCCGAGGCGACAAACCATCCTCCCCAACAACGACAGCACCTTCCGCCCGCAACGACAGCAGGGAAAATCCTGCAACAGGTTACTACAAAATTTCCGACCGCTCCGGTCCCATACGACAGCAGGGGAACCTTTTACAAGGCTCCCCTGCACATCGTAAGGCCAACCGTTAACTATCCCAGGAATCCGAGCAGGATACCCGCAGCCACCGCACTGCCTATCACGCCGGCCACGTTCGGCCCCATGGCATGCATGAGCAGGTGGTTGTTCTTGTCGTATTTCAACCCGATTTCCTGCGAAACGCGAGCCGCATCGGGCACCGCCGAAACGCCGGCATTGCCGATGAGCGGGTTGATTTTGTTGCCTTCCTTGAGGAACAGGTTGAGGAACTTGACGAACAGCACGCCGCCGAAGGTGGCGATGATGAACGAAGCCGCACCGATTGCGAAGACGAGCAGCGACTTTTCCGTCAGGAAGGTCGTCGCCTGCGTCGAGGCCCCCACGGTAAGCCCTATCAATATCGTCACGATGTCGATGAGCGGACCGCCGGCAGTTGTGGCGAGCCGTTTGGTCACACCGCTCTCCTTCAGCAGGTTACCGAGGAAGAGCATGCCGAGCAGCGGAAGACCTGAAGGAACGAGGAAGCACGTCAGCAGCAGACCGATAATCGGAAACATGATTTTCTCGCTCTTGGAGATGGGCCGCGGCGGCCGCATCCGGATAAGGCGTTCCTTCTTGGTCGTACACAGTTTCATAATCCACGGCTGGAGCACCGGCACGAGGGCCATGTAGGAATAGGCCGCAATCGCGATGGAGCCCATCATGTCCGGCGCGAGCCGGCTCGAAAGGAAAATGGCCGTCGGGCCGTCGGCACCGCCGATGATGCCTATCGCACCCGCTTCGGCCGCGGTAAACCCGAAGGCCAGCGACACGATGTACGCCCCGAAGATGCCGAGCTGCGCCGCCGCACCTATCGTCATCAGTTTCGGATTGGATATGAGGGCCGAAAAGTCGGTCATCGCCCCGATGCCGAGGAAAATCAGCGGCGGATAGATACCGTTCTTCACCCCGAAATAGAGGTAGTTCAGCACGGAACCCTCTTCATAGACGCCTATCTGCATGCCGTCGTGGAACGGTATGTTGCCGATGAGGATACCGAACCCTATCGGAACGAGCAGCATCGGCTCCATCTTGTGCTTGATGCCGAGATAGAGGAAAAACAGGCCCACGGCTATCATGACGATATGCCCCCATGTAGCGTTGGCAAAACCCGTAATACTCCAGAACTCGCGCAGGTTCTGGCCGATAAAGGCCCCGAACCCGCTGTCCAAAAACATCGTCATAGGCTATTCTATCGTTATCAGTACATCCCCTTCCATGACGGAATCGCCGGGCCTTTTCATTATCTTCTTCACCACTCCGCTCTTGTTCGCGTCGATGTTGTTCTCCATCTTCATGGCTTCGAGAATCATCACCGTTTGTCCGTCCTTCACGGTATCCCCTTCGTTCACACGAAGTTCGAGCACCGTACCGGGCAGCGGGCTGCGGAGCTGCGTCTCGCTGCCGCCCGCAGCGGGGGCGCTGTTAATCTTGACGGGAGCCGCCTGCGGCGTGGCCTGATAGGTAGCCGGAGCCACTTGTACGGGTTTCACCGGCTTCGGGCCGCCGAGTTCGTTCTCCAGTTCCACTTTGTAGGATGTGCCGTTCACCGACACGGTAGCCACCCCGTCTTCCACGTTGTCCACGGCCACCTTGTACGCATTGCCGTTTATTTTGAATTTATACTCTTTCATATACGCTTGCTTATTTTTTTCTCGGAGGTAATTCGGTCATGCCGTGTATCTTGGAGTTCCACGGCGAATACATTCTGCTCACGCGGTTCATCGTGATGACCGTCGATTCGTGCACGTGCAGGTCTTCCTGGTAGAGTTTGAGCGCCAATGCGATGGCAGCCACTTCCTCGCCGGTGTAACCGCCGTCGCGGGCCTGTTTGCCCACGACCGGTTCGCCGCCCTGCCGCACCGATGTGCGGTTGGCACGCTTCACCATAATCATGCCTATCAGTTTGAAGACGAGGAATATCGCCACCAATGCAAGGAATACCACGCTCATGGCCGTTAGCGACATCACCGCTCCCGCTTCGTCCCGTTGCCGGAACAGTTCGTGCCGCGGTACCTCTTCGTTCACCTCGTTCGTGGCCATCGGCGTGGTCTTTTTCATCGCCTGCGGCTGGTATTTCAGTCGCGCGGCAATGGCGTCGAGATAAGCGTCGCCCCGGAGCGCCCGCCGTTCGGCACGCGAAAATTCCGGGAACACCTTGGACTCGATTTCCTCGTGTCCGAGGATACCCCATGCCACGTCCGCTACGGGCGTATATCCCTCCGGGAACCGGAACACGCTGATGACATCCTTGCCGTTGGCATTGTACAGAATGACCATGTCCACCGGCTCTTCGTCGAGCGTGAAGTTGGTGTAAAACGTACCTTTTGTATCCGTACCCTCGCAGAAAAAGAGCCTGTACCCCAGCGGTTCGATGCTCGTGGCGGGATTGTTGCGCGGGATGTAGTACTTCTTTATCACCTTGTTGCCCTGGGCGTCGTAGCGGTCTGCATAGCGGATGCCGAGGTAGCAGCCGCCTACGTCCACCCGTTCATAACCCGTATTGAAAAGCTCCACCCACGATTCGCGGAGACCGTAGTCATCCACGATATCGTTCTCGTTGCGGACGAGCACTTCGTTGATTCTGACGTTGAGGACGCCCTGGGCCGAGAGTCCGAGGCCGCAAAGCGTCGCAACGACAAACAGACATAACTTCCTCATAAGCCTACAGCGGTATATTGGAATGTTTCTTGGCCGGATTGGTCAGACGCTTGGTCGAAAGCGACTGCAACGCGCGGATAACGCGGAAACGCGTGTTGCGCGGTTCGATGACGTCGTCTATGTACCCGTATTTGGCCGCATTGTACGGATTCGAGAATTTCCTGCGGTACTCCTCCTCTTTCTCCGCGATGAAGGCCGCCTTCTGGGCCGGGTCTTCGATTTTGGCGATTTCACGGGCGAAGAGCACCTCAACGGCACCGCTCGCTCCCATCACCGCAATCTCGGCACTCGGCCATGCATAGTTGATGTCGCCGCGGATATGCTTGGAGGACATGACGATGTAAGCGCCGCCGTAGGACTTGCGCAGCGTCACGGTCACCTTCGGTACGGTCGCTTCGCAGTAGGCGAAGAGCAGTTTCGCACCGTGCGTGATGACGCCACCGTACTCCTGCCCCGTTCCCGGCAGGAAGCCCGGAACGTCCACCAGCGTGACGAGCGGAATGTTGAACGCATCGCAGAAACGCACGAAGCGAGCGGCCTTGCGCGAGGCGTTGATATCCAGCACGCCGGCCATGTACTTGGGCTGGTTGGCGATGATGCCCACGCTCTGCCCGTTGAAGCGGGCGAAGCAGGTGATGACGTTCTTGGCAAACGCCTCGTGCACTTCGAGGAACTCGCCGTTATCGACGATGGCCCGTATCACCTCGTACATGTCGTAGGGCTTGTTGGGGCTGTCGGGGATGATTTCGTTCAGCGAATCCTCCAGCCTGCTGATGGAGTCGGTGCAGGGCGCCAGGGGCGCATCCTCCATGTTGTTCTGCGGAATATAGGAAATCAGTTTGCGGATAAGTTCCATCGCCTCCTCCTCGGTTGAAGTGGCGAAATCGGCCACGCCCGACTTGCCGGTGTGTACCGTGGCACCGCCGAGCTGCTCCTGCGTCACATCCTCGCCGGTTACGGTCTTCACTACCGCCGGCCCGGTCAGGAACATATAGCTGGTGTCGCGCTTCATGATGGTGAAGTCGGTCAGTGCGGGCGAATAGACCGCACCTCCGGCGCACGGACCGAGGATGACCGAAATCTGGGGAATGACGCCCGACGCCATCACGTTGCGCTGGAATATTTCCGCATAGCCCGCCAGAGCATTCACGCCCTCCTGGATACGGGCTCCGCCCGAATCGTTCAGCCCGATGCAGGGCGCTCCCGCTTTCATAGCCATATCCATGACCTTGCATATCTTTTCGGACATGGTCTTGGAAAGCGAACCTCCCGACACAGTGAAGTCCTGGGCGAAGATATATACCAGACGGCCGTCTATGGTACCGTAGCCGGTCACCACGCCGTCGCCATAAGTATGGCTTTTCTCCATCCCGAAGTCGTAGCAGCGGTGTGTCACGAACATGTCGAACTCCTCGAAGCTGCCTTCGTCGAGCAGCATTTGTATCCTCTCGCGGGCGGTATACTTGCCCTTGGCGTGCTGCGCGTCGATTCGCTTCTGTCCGCCGCCCAGCCTCGCTTCTTCGCGCAGCGCTATCAGCTCCGCGATTTTGTTCCGGTTATCGCTCATATATTAATTCTGAATAAATTTATCGTTCCGATTCTCCTGCCGTCCGCTCAGGCATCCCGCACCGCAGGCAAGGACGGCGAAACCGTTGAAGAACGGCGCCCTTTCACCGCAGGGCGCCGTCCGTACAACCGATTATTTTCCGTTCTTGTCCTCGCACAGTTCGGTCAGCACACCGCCAGTGGACTTGGGATGCAGGAATGCGATGGTCAGCCCTTCCGCACCCCGACGTGGCGTCTTGTCGATGAGGCGGACACCCTTGCTTTCGGCTTCGGCCAATGCCTCCTCGATGTTCTCCACCGCATACGCCACATGGTGCACTCCCTCGCCCCGATTGGCGATGAACTTGGCGATGGTACTCTCCTCGCTCGTGGGTTCGAGCAGTTCTATCTTGGTCTGGCCGACTTTGAAAAATGCGGTCTTCACCTTCTGGTCGGCGACTTCTTCGATGTTGTAGCATTTGAAACCCAGGATGTTTTCCCAGAAAGGTATCGCCTCTTCCAGATTCTTCACGGCGATTCCGAGATGTTCGATATGTGAAATTTTCATCTCTTTGATATTTTGGTTTATAAAGAATTCGCACACGCGGCCGGCGGTCGCAAAACCCGCAAACGTTACAAAGATAACTTTTCTTTTCAGAATACCGGGAACAAAACCGCGACTTTTTTCGCCTTCCCGGTACGGCCGGCACGGGTTCCGGCCGCCCTTTCCCGCCCTACATCAGGCTCCGGTAAACGGCCGTCAGGTTGGCTGCGATGACCGGTTCGCGGAAATTCCGGGCATAGGCAGTCCCTTTTGCCACCATGTCCCCGACCGCGCCGGTGTCGCCGAGCACGGTCTCCAGCGCATGGAGCATCTCTTCCGTATTTTCCGGGTCTACGTAGATGCAGGCGTCGCCCCCCGTTTCGGGAAACACCCCTCCGCGGGTTGTGATGACCGGCACCCTGGAATGAAGCGCTTCGAGAATCGGGATTCCGAATCCCTCATAAAACGAGGGATAGACGAATGCGCAAGCCATCTGGTAAATGGCAGGCAGGTCGCCCGGCGGTACGCTGTGAAGCATCCGCACGCGGCTGCCGATACCGTGCGCCGCGGCATATTCCATGACGCGGTCGGCATAGCGGGTATGTCTGCCGCACGCCACGAGGTCGATGTCGAGCCGGCCCGCGACCATGGCCCTGACGGTCAGCATCAGGTTCTTCCGCTCCTCTATCGTACCGACGCTCAGAATGTAGCGCTCCGGCAGTCCGTAGGCGGCCCGCACTTCGCGTCGCTGACGTTCCCCGACAGTCCGTTCGAAGACCGGGTCGCATCCCTGATACACCACGTCGATTTTCTCTTCGGGCACGTGCCAGTAGTTAATCAGGTCGCCGGCGGTCTGGCGGCTGATGGCGACGATGCGGTCTGCATCACGACAGCTCCGGGAATATTTGCGGGCATAAAGCCACCGGTCCACGGGCTTGTATAGTTCGGGATGGTGGACGAAGATGATGTCGTGCATGGTGACCACGCTGCGCGCCCTCGTGCGGCCGATGTCGGCCGGGAGTTCATTGCTCAGGCCGTGGTAAATGTCCACACCGCTCAGGCGGATGGCCCGGCTCATCCCGTAACTGCGCCACAGGGAGCCGGACAGGGCCCGGACGCCCTGCGGCGTTACGATTCCGGCACCGTCGGGCACCCGGAAACCGCAGCGGTTCCCCTCCTTCGGAGTGAACAGCGTGTACCTGTTTTCCGGCGCGTACTCGGACAGGAGCCTGACCGTGCTCCGCGAATAGTTGCCCAACCCGCTGCCGTTGAAGAAAAGCCTCTTTGCATCGAATCCGATATTCATGACACTCGCCCGTTGAGAAAAGGTTATGCAGCCGTAAAGATAAGACAATGTATCGAAATACCCGCAGGCACCGCCCTTTTTCAGCAGCGGTACCGGACAGAGGAAACCCGGCAGCAAGGATATATCGGCAAAAAATCGTACATTCGCACTGTATCCGGTCCGGAAGCCGCCGGCGCGGTATTTGCCGGCTGTCCCGCACGAAAGAGGGACGGGAAACCGGCCCGGACGAAAAACGACTGCCATGAAAAGATTCCTCATGCTGGCGGCGCTGGCCATGCTGGTCGCCGCTCCGCTGCGGGCACAGCGGCTGGTAATCGGCGAGCGCGCCCCGGAGCTTACCGTCGCCCGATGGCTCAACGGAGCTCCCGACACCGACGGCAAAGCCGTCATGGTCGAATTCTACCACTCCTCCAACCGCAGCAGCGCCGAACGCCTCGCCCGGCTCGACGCAATCGCGAAGGCCCATGCGAACGACCTGGCCGTCATCGTGGTAACGCGCGAGGACGATTCCGCCGTCACGTCGGCCCTGCTTCAGGGCAATCCCTCCTACCGGGTGGGATACGACGGCGACGGCTCGGTATTCTCGGCCTTCTCCGCCCGCTACGTGCCTTACTCGGTCATCTCCGACCGGCGGGGCCGCATTCTGTGGGTAGGCAACCCCTCGTCGCTAACCGACGCGGACATTACCGGTATCATCGAATAAACTCCGCAAGCAATGAACTATTCCGAACACTGGGAACACCACCACAGGGAAGAGCACGGCGACAGCGCCCTCAGCGTAGCGGAAGGAGTCGCCGCCCAGCCGACCGTAAATCCCAACTTCCACCGCAAGCGGCGCCCCGCGCTCTCCGCCGACCAATACGTGGAGGGCATCCTCGCGGGCGACATCACCGTACTGTCGCAGGCCATCACGCTCGTCGAGAGCAGCCGGCCCGAACACTACGAACAGGCGCAGGAAATCATCGAACGCTGCCTGCCCCGTTCGGGGGAATCGGTACGGGTCGGCATCACGGGCGTGCCGGGTGCCGGCAAATCCACCTTCATCGAGGCCGTCGGAGACATGGTGACCTCGCACGGCCACAGGCTGGCCGTGCTCGCCATCGACCCCAGCTCGGAGCGGAGCGGGGGTTCCATACTCGGCGACAAGACGCGCATGGAGCGCATTTCGTCCAATCCCGACGTCTTCATACGTCCTTCCCCTTCGGCGGGTTCGCTCGGCGGCGTAGCCCGCAAGACGCGCGAGACGGTCATCCTGTGCGAAGCGGCCGGATTCGATACGATATTCATCGAAACGGTCGGAGTCGGACAGAGCGAAACGGCCGTACATTCCATGGTGGACATCTTCATGCTGCTCCAGATTTCCGGAGCCGGCGACGAGCTGCAAGGCATCAAACGCGGCATCATGGAGATGGCCGACCTGGTGGTCATCACCAAAGCAGACGGCGAAAACATCCGCAAGGCCGAACTGGCGAAGGCACAACTCGCCAATGCGCTCCACCTTTTCCCCGAACCGGAATCGGGCCGGCGGCCGCAGGTTTTCACTTGTTCCGCGGTGGACGGCAGCGGGCTGGAGACCGTCTGGAAAGAGGTCGAAGACTTCATCGGATTCACCCGCCGCAACGGTTTCTTCACCTCCAACCGGCGCCGGCAGAACAAATACTGGATGTACGAAAGCATCAACGAGGCGCTGCGCAACAGCTTCTACCGCGACCCGTCCATCGAGCGGGCACTCCCCGACTTCGAGCGTAGGGTGCTCGCCGACCGGCTCAGTTCGTTCGTTGCGGCCCGCAAGCTGCTCGACCTGTATTTCGGGGACATGCACCGCAAATAACGCCCCGCCTCCGTCCTGCAATCCATCCCGTCCCCGGCCGTGCCCAGCGACCGGGGACGGTTTTTCCCGGCATCATTCCCAAACTCCTGCTCTCCCCGGAATTCCGCCGCCCCTTCAACAGCCCGGACAAAACGACACACCGCTACTCCGGCGAGGGCAAAGGGTAAAGGGGGGTGCACGCCGTGCGCGCCCCCCCTTGCATGCTCTTGTCAAAAAGCGGTGCCCTCCTTATCGGGAGGGCACCGCATGTCCATAGGCTGCAACACACCAAGAACCGCAGCAACCGCCGTCCGTGCCGGGGCTATTCCGCTTCGCACCCCGATGCCGGGGCCTCGACGAGCCCGCGCGCCACGAGCATCGGCAGGCGGCCGGGCTGACGGCCGCGGAAGTTTTCGTAAAGCACCATACCGTCCTCAGTCCCTCCTTTGGAAAGCAGTTCCTCGCGGAAACGTGCGGCCACCTTTTTGTTGAACAGTTCGCCCGTTTCCCTGAACGCTTCGAACGCATCCTTGTCCAGCACCTCCGCCCAAAGATAACCGTAATATCCGGCTGCATACCCGCCGTCGAAAATATGCGAGAAATAAGGATAACGGTACCGCGGCCTGATTTGCGGTATCAATCCGCGCTCCTCGTTCAGCACGCGCTCTTCGAACCGATTGATATCCATCGGCACATACTCAGGAAGATTATGCAGGTCCATGTCGGAATAGGAGGCGGCGGCCAACTCCACCGTCTCGAAACCCTGGTTGAACAGCGCGCTCTTCCGGATGCGCTCTATCAGGTTTTCCGGAATGACCTTGCCCGTCTGCCAGTGGATGGCGTAGCTGCGGAGCATTTCCGGCTCGATGGCCCAGTTCTCCATAATCTGCGAGGGAAGCTCGACGAAATCGTGCTCTACGTCGAGCAGCCCCCTGTAGGGCACGTCGCTGAACAGCGCATGGAGCGCATGCCCGAATTCATGGAAGAAGGTCTTGGTCTCGTCCAAGTCCAGCAGTGCGGGAATGCTGCCGTTCGGACGGGTGAAATTCGCCACGATATAGACGACGGGCACCACCCGCTCGCCGTCCCGGTAGCTCTGGTTGCGGAACGTACCGCACCACGCCCCTGGCCCCTTGCGGCCGGCACGCGGGTACAGGTCCATGTACAGGATACCGAGCAGGCTGCCGTCGGCGTCGTACACCTCGTAGGCCACGCACTCGTTGTTGTACACGGGCAGTGCGGCAGGCCGGAACGTGATGCCGTAGAGCCTGTTGCTGAGCTCGAATATCCCCTGCTTCACGTTTTCGAGCGAGAAATAGGGCCTCAGCGCCTCCTGGTCGAGATTGTACTGCGCCTTGCGTACCTTCTCGGCATAATACCACCAGTCCCACGGCTCGAAATCGTCGCTGCCGTCCTCCTTGCGTTTCATCTCTTTCATCCGTTCGAGCTCCTCGCCCGCCTTGCCGAGTGCCGGCGTCCAAATTTCGTCGAGCAGTCCATAGACGTTCTCCGGCGTTTTCGCCATGTTGCCGTCGAGCACATACGCGGCATGCGAGTCGTAACCGAGCAGGTTGGCCCGGCGCGTGCGCAGTTCGATGATTTCGCCTATAAGCTCCTTGTTGTCGAGCTCGTCGTCATGGTTGCACTTCTCGTTATAGGCCGTATAGAGCTCCTCGCGCAGGTCGCGGCGCGGCGAATAGGTGAGGAAGGGTATCATGCTGGGTTTGCTGATGTCGAACAGGTATTTGTTGTCGCCCAGCCCGGCCTCCTTCGCGGCATTGCGGGCAGCACCGCGGACACCCGAAGGCAGGCCCTCCACCTCGTCCTCCCCCAGCACCATGCGGTAACGGGCGTTCTCCGCGAGCAAGTTTTTGCCGAAACGGAACGTCAGTTCCGACAGCCGGCTGTTCAATTCCCGGAACTCGGCCTTCTCTTCGGCCGAAAGCCCTGCTCCGGAACGGACGAACTTCCGGTATATCTTCTCCACAAGTCGCTGCTGCAACCGGTCGAGCCCTGCATCCCCGCGTCCTTCGTATACCTTCCGGATGCGTTCGAACAGTTTCCCGTCGAGCATGATGCCGTCGTAATGCTCCGACAGCATGGGCGCAACCTGCTCCTGCACGGCCTGCATCTGCGGGTCGGTATCGGCGGCGGCCACGCTCCAGAACACCTGTTCCACGCGGTCGAGTAGCTCTCCCGCGTTATCGAAGGCGAGCACGGTATTCTCGAAATCGGGTTCCTCCGGATTCTCCGCAATGGCCCTTATCTCCTCCTCATGCTCCTTCATGGCTTCCCGGAAAGCAGGCATGTAATCCGAAACCCTAATCCTGTCGAAAGGCGGCACCCCGTAGGGCGTATCCCACTCGGAAAGCAAAGGGTTCTCCCTCGCGGGCCCCTCCTGCTTTCCGCACGATGAAAGTACGGTCATAATACACAGCGTCGTTAATAGCAATGGAATTTTTTTCATACTTTTATGCGGTTATTCTGCCGGCGGGACATGCCCCGCCCCTATACGATACAAACGTACAAAGCTACCATTTTAGAGATACAAATGCAATTATTTTACGCCCCCGGCATCTCCCTGCCCGAATATACGCTCTCCGAAGAGGAATCGGCCCACTGCATGAAGGTGCTGCGCCTGGGTGCCGGCGACGAGTTGTTCCTCACCGACGGTCGCGGGAATCTATACCGGGCGGCCGTGACGGTGCCCGACGCGAAACGGTGCCGGGTACGCATCACGGATACGTTTCCCGAATACGGCAGACGCAGTTACGGACTGACGGTGGCCGTCGCTCCGACCAAGAACACCGACCGTTACGAATGGTTCCTCGAAAAGGCCACCGAAACGGGCATCGACCGCATCATTCCCATCGAATGCCGCCACAGCGAACGCCGAACCCTCCGGCGCGACCGCGGCGAACGCGTGGTGACGAGCGCCGTCAAACAGTCGCTCAAGGCCTACCATCCGCAACTGGACGAGCTGACGCCCCTGGCCGGCGTGATAGGCATGCCTTTTGACGGGACGAAACTGATTGCCCACTGCCGGCCCGCACCGGAACGGAAATTCATCGGCGAGGCGGTACGCAAAGGCGGGAACACGCTCGTGCTGATAGGGCCCGAAGGCGACTTCACCGAAGAGGAAATAGCTGCGGCGCAGGAGGCCGGCTTCATTCCCGTCAGCCTCGGCGAAAGCCGGCTGCGTACGGAGACGGCGGCGCTCGCGGCAGTGACCGTCGTCGCATTCATCAACGGCATGGAATAGAACGGCATGTTCCGGACGGGTTTGCGGGCCAGCCGGGAAAAAGCCGCAACGATGCAGCCATTATGGAAAAAAGACCGAAACGGATACACGACATACGACCGGACGGCAAGGGCAGTCCGAAAGTATGCCTGTCGCTCTTCACGACCTTTTTCAAGATAGGTACGTTCACCTTCGGCGGCGGATTCGCCATGATTCCGCTGATTGAACGGGAGATGATAGACCGCCGCGGCTGGATAGAACGCGGCGACTTCCTCGAACTGCTCACGCTGGCCCAGTCGGCTCCGGGACCGATTGCGCTGAACGCCGCGGTCTTCGTCGGCTACAAGACGGCCGGTTACCGGGGGGCCTTCTCCGCCGTGGCGGGCGTCGTCCTTCCGTCGTTCGTCATCATCCTGCTGATTGCGATATACTTCACCGACATACGCCACAACCGCTACGTAGAGGCCGCCTTCAAGGGGATGCGCCCGGCCGTGGTAGCCCTCATCGCCGCCCCCCTGCTGAACCTCGCCCGCGGCATGTCCTGGTGGAAAATAGCGCTCGCGGCGATTGCCGCGGTACTGGTCTGGCAACTGGGCATCTCCCCCATCTGGTTCATCGCGGCCGGAGCCGCGGCAGGTATCGTCCACACGCTCTACGACCGGCACGGCTCGGCGGCAGGCGGCACGGGAAAGGAGAACGCGCAATGATTTACCTGCAACTGCTGGCCTCCTACCTCAAAATCGGTTTCTTCGGCTTCGGAGGAGGATACGCCATGCTCTCGCTCATCCAGAACGAAATCGTGGTGCAGCGCGGCTGGCTCACCTCGGAACAGCTCACCGATATCATCGCCATTTCGCAAGTAACGCCCGGCCCCATCGCCATCAACAGCGCCACCTACGTGGGATACGCCGTCACGGGTACGGTATGGGGGGCCGCCCTGGCTACGACAGCGGTCTGCATCCCGTCGCTGACACTGATGCTCGCCGCGACGAAGTTCTATATGAAGCTGCACGCCAACCGCTACGTGGCAGGCGCCATGGAAGGAATGAAGCCCATGATGATAGGCATGATACTGGCGGCGGCGCTCCTGCTGCTCACCCCCGATACGTTCATCGACTGGAAAAGCTGGGCGATACTCGCCGCGGCGTTCATCGCTTCGGTACGGAAGGTCAATCCCATTCTCCTCATCGTCCTGGCGGCGGTGGCAGGGTTATTGCTCTATCTGTAGGCGAATTCAACGCGCATCCCATGAAAGATTACAGATTCAGCAACAATACGGTCGAGCGAAGGTACGAACTCGACCTGGAAGACGGGCAAACAGCCATGATAGAATACCGCGTCATGCCCACCGGCGAAGTGGCGCTCACCCACACCGAAGTTCCCTACGACCATATCAATCAGGGCGTCGGCAGCCAGATAGCGCACAAGGCGCTTACCGACATCCGGGAGCGCGGTACCCGCGTGATACCGCAGTGCGGATTCGTGGCGTCCTATATCCGCCGCCATCCCGAATGGCAGGAAATCGTGGCCGTGAGCGAACGTATCCGGTGACGGCCCGAAAGAAGACGGAACATGCGGGCGCCACAGATGTGGCGCCCGCATGTTCCGTCGTTCCGCAGGGAAAGCCCCGAAAGGGAGAACAAGACCCGATTATTTTCGATACCTTTGCACAAACGCTCCGGTACAGATGCACGAGAACAAGATAAGGGAAAACCTGCGAATCAAGCCCGTCAGCCTGAAATACCTCGACCAGTACAACCGACTGCTGCGCTACGTCTTCCAGGTAACCGACCGGGAACTCGAAGAAAGCGGGTACGAAGACGGGGAGCTGAGACGGTCGAAACGCCCCATCCTGCAGGAGGCCGACGTATTCGGCTGGTTCACCCGCGACGACGAGCTCGTGTCGCAGATATGTATCTATCCGTGCGAAGTGAACATCCACGACCGCATCTTCAAAATGGGCGGCGTCACGGGCGTGGGAACCTATCCCGAATTCGCGGGCCTGGGGCTCATGAACGACCTGATACGCCTCGCTCTGCAAAAGATGCGCAAGGCAGGACAATTCGTTTCCTACCTCTACCCGTACTCCGTCCCCTATTACAGACGCAAGGGATGGGAAATCATGTCGGACCACATCACCTTCACCCTGAAGGATACCGAAATTCCCCGGACGGTCGATGTACCGGGCCATGTCGAACGGCTCGAAGTGGGAGACCGGGACGTGAAGGAAACCTACGACCGCTTCGCCCGCTCGACGCACGGAGCGCTTATCCGCAACGACTTCGAATGGATGGAATACTGGCGCTGGGAGAACGAGGAGGAACGCACCGCGGCCGTCTATTACGATGCGAAGGATACGCCTCAGGGGTTCCTGCTCTACTGGGTGGAAGACGACGTGTTCCATATCCGCGAAATGGTTTACCTCACGCAGGAAGCCCGCAAGGGATTGTGGAACTTCATCCGGGCCCACTATTCCATGATAGATGCCGTGAAGGGCAATCTCTATACGGGCGAACCGCTCGCCTTCCTGTTGGAAGAGAGCCAGATACAGGAAACGATAGAACCCTACTTCATGGCCCGCATCGTGGATGTCGCCCGATTCCTCGGCCTTTATCCGTTCGAGGGCAGCGTGCGGCCGTTCCACTTCTGCGTCACCGACCCGATGGCCGAATGGAACAACGGTACATTCAGCATCGCGGCCGGACGGGACGGGAATGCAACCGTTTCGTCCGAGCCGGAAGGCAAGGCCGTCTACCTCGACATACAGACGCTCTCGGCCATGCTCATGGGCTACAGGCGCCCATCCTACCTCGCCAAAATCGAACGGCTGCACACCGACCGCCGGACGCTGCGGCTGCTGGAGGAAATCATCCCCGACGGACAGCCCTACTTCTCCGACTATTTCTGACGACTCCGCCCCGGCCGGACAAGGAGGACAACGGGGCACAGACCGGCGAAACGGGAAACATCGGGGACACGTACACGACACGCCCTTCCGCACCTTCCAGACTGCACGCATCCCGCTCCGGCGACAAGCACGCCGTCTTTCTGTCTGCCGCAACGACAAGAGGGCGGAAGGCAATCCGATGCCACCCGGAGATACGGTCGGAACGAACCTGCACCTGTCCGCGACCGGCTCTTCCCTCTTTCACCGGATACACCGCACGACGGTACAGTTTCACGGCCTACGGAACGCGGAACGCCCCCTCTGCCGGATATCCCGAAATGCAGTTCCGTACCGGACAACACCTCACCGCCCCTGCCGGACGCATCCGGAATATCCACTCGCACCGGGCCCCTCGCCACCCGGCTCCCTTTCCCGGCGGCAGTCCCCCCGCCCCGAAAAGCCGCAGTCCAGCGGATGGAGGAAAAGCGACTGCACGATGCGGACAGCCGCAGCCCGACACCTTGCGTACCCGTTTCAACCGACCATCTTTTCCCGTTATCCTGCATCGGAATAATTCCGGCAACATCATGACACAGGCGCAACCGTACCGCCGCCCCTGCCGGACGCATCCGGAATATCCACCCGCACCGGACCCCGCTCGCCGCCCAGCTCCCTTTCCCGACGCAGCCCCCGCTCCGAAAAGCCGCAGTCCAGCGAATGGAGGAAAAGCGACTGCACGATGCGGACAGACGCAGCCCAATACCTCGCGTACCCGTTTCAACCGACCATCTTTTCCCGTTTTCCTGCATCGAAATAATTCCGGCAACACCATGAAGCAGGCGCGACTGTACCGCCGCCCCGGCCGGACGCATCCGGAATATCCGCCCGCACCGGGCCCCGCTCGCCGCCCGGCTCCCTTTCCCGGCGCAGCCCCCACTCCGAAAAGTTGCAGTCCAGCGGATAGAAGAAAAGCGAGAAAAATTCCGGAACGATGCGCACAAGGGTTCCGCCGAGCCGTCCGATACGGGGCGTGCGGCGAAAAGGAGGAGTAACCCGGACGCCTCCCCCCCCCTTCATACAAAACAGGGGATGCGGCGCATCCGCCCGCATCCCCTGCCCAATTCCTGCGCACCGCATCAGTGCATGTAATCCCATGCGGGCAGCACCACCGGTTCGCTTTTCAGCGCTTCCACGGCCTTTTCGTCGAGATAACGTTTATGAATCACGAGACGGAACATGTACTCGTCGAACCAGTCGTCCGTAAAGGTCAGATAGCCGTTGTTGCCGTATTCGGGCCCCCAACTGTTCTCGAACTCCCATTTCACAGGCACGTCGTTTTCATCCGTATCCACCCCGATGAGCGTCATGGCATGGCTCGAACCGCTCTGCCGCGTGAGTATCCGCGCCTTCTTGTCCATGGACATGTCTACGCCGAAAAGGGCTCCGTAGTCGTACATGGCCGGGTCCATGACTCCCGTCTTCCGGTTCAGATGCTTGTTCACGTCGCACGACGCGTACATGGCCTCGTTGTTCTTTATCGAAGCCAGCGCGGCACGTTTGATATCTTCGTTGGGCAGGTTGAGATACACCCAGTTGATGCCCTCGACCGTGTTGCGATAGTTGCTGATGTCGTACACCCGGTAATATTCGCGCGTCGGGTCGTTCATAATCATGATGTAATTTTCCGGCGAATAGTCCGCAGGCGTTATCTCGCGGTAAAATTCCAACGGCGTATAAGTCTTGGAAACGATTGCCCCCGAACGGTCCCGGAAACGCCACTCGAATTCCGTCGGCGGTTCTCCCAGACACAGCGCCAGCATCCGGTACACGTCGTTCAGCGACGCATCCTTGCATGCCTTCACCGCTTCCGTGCGGGCACGCCCCTTCTTTCCCGCAACGGCCTCCCGCAGCCGGTACCCGTCGGCACGCAGCTTTTCGTTGATGAGCGCAATCATCTGCGCGGTATTCTCCGAGTGGGGCGTTTCGGGCATTACCTGTGCAGGCACCACTCCGTACTTGCCCGCAATGTTGTAGTACAGGTTCCAAACGCCGCCGTCGTCCAGCGGAGCGGAAAAATAGTGCACCACTTCGCGGTCGTCCATAGGCTCGGACGCAGTCGCGGCCACGTTGTCGAGAAACAGGTTCGCCTTCTCAAGTATATCCCAGAAATAAAGGTAATTATGCGAGAAATCGAATTCGTCGAGCCCATACTTTTCCATGACCGACGGACGCAGGACGTTCATCGAAGTGAACATCCAGCAGCGTCCCGACTGTTTCTGGTTCGTGATGCCCTTCACGTTCACGCGGTATTTGAAATAGTGGTCCACCTTGCCGTCGAGCCCGTGGTTGAGCGCCAGGGAACGTATGTCGCCGTTGGAGGTCAGGATGTTCTGTATGGCCACGACGGAAGGGTCGCCGCGGAACTTATCGCGCATGCGCGCCACATCCGCTTCGGTTATGGACTGTGCGTCGGCGGCAAAACCGCCGGCGACCACGAACGAGGCCGCCAAAAGGAAACTTTTTTTCATTGGTCCGATTCGTTTTTGCTGTTTACAATGCTGCCCACAAAGATAACATTTACCCGCAAAAATCCATGAATGCAGCTCCTTTCCGCCGCAAAAACATCCGCCTTTCCCTGCCGCGGCTGCTCCCCGTTCACGTCCGTAGGCATGCGACATACAGCACATGCCGCGAGAGAGGATGCCCCGCCTCCAATGCCGGATGGTCGAACTCCTTCACCCGCTGCATCCCTATCTTCTCCATTACCCGCTCGGAAGGCCGGTTCACTACGGCGGTAAACGCATGAACCCGTTCCAACCCCAGCCGGTCGCGGGCATACGCGAGGCAGGCCGCCGCCATCTCCGGGGCGTATCCCCGCCCCCAGTATTCGGGCAGCAGGCGCCACCCGACCTCCACGCCCGGCGCGAAATCCGCCGCGAAATCGAACCGGTGCAGCCCGACGAATCCGACGAAACGCTCCGACTCCCGTTCCCTGACGGCGAACAGTCCGTACCCGCATGCATCCATTTCCCGGATAATCCGCTCCAGAAACCGCATCGATTCGGCAGGCGACAGCGGCCGTGGGAAATACCGCATCACCCGACTGTCCGCATTCATCCGGATGAACTCCTGCGTATCCTCACCGCGCCACGTGCCGGCCGTCAGCCGCCGCGTCCGTATCACCATATCTTCCATCATGACTCCCGACAAAAACGGGGACTTCCGCCCCGCCCCGTTTTTCCATATCATTCCCTTCTCTGCCGCATCGTGCGCGTGCACGGGCCGCCCCGCGCCTTCGGCAAAGCGGCAGACCGAAACAGGAAACCGTATCTTTTCCTTCGCACCGACCCGATGCGTTATCATTCCATTACGGTTTCGACCGTTCCGGCGTATTCGTTGTCCACCACCAGCATCAGCATGGGGCGTACCGAATAGGAGCGTCGGTCGCCTACTTTCCGGCTGTACGTCATGACGACCCTGTCGCCAATCTTCACGAGGCTTTCCACATTAAGATACACCGCCTCGTCGGTCATGGGCTCAATCATCGCGATTACATACTGGCTGTCGAAATCGACAGGCGTGGGTAGCGACCCCATGACGGGCGCCTTTCCGAACACGGCATCGAACTGTTCCCGCGTGGTGATGGTGGCCGAAGGAAGCCCGTCGGCCGTATAGCTGTTCTTCACGAAATAATTGCGTCCCACGATATAAGGCACCCTGCACCCCAGCCGGAGGTCGAGCACGAACTCCCCGCCCCAAGGTTCGCCGACCATCAGGCTCTCGCCTATTATCAGGTGGTACGTTCCCCATTTCTCCAGGTCGTACCGGATGCTCTTCCCGAAGGGGCCGTCCGAGAGGCCTCCCGGCATGACGATTTGATTGAACCGGATGTTCGCCGTATCGTCCACTCCCGTTATTTCGCCGTAAAGCAGGTCGCACGCCCCGGAATCGAACACGACATCCACCGTCCGTCCGGGCGCCTTTTCAATCGCCGCACGGACATGACCGTCCGACACCTGCATCTTTATCGGCAGCGAATCGGCGACGACGACCTCTCCGACAGCCGCACCGACCGCAGCCGCATCGTCCTTTCCCGCCTTGCCGAGTCTGCCGCACGACAGGGCCAGCAACGCAGCCGCACAAAGAACCAAACCATATTTCATAACCGTAATCCTTTAACGTTCCACACCGCACGCCGCCGCGCCCGGCACGCAAATGTAATCAATAAAACGCAAACCGTATACCACCCCTGCGAACGTCTGCCGGCAACCAATGAAAAAGGGGCCATAAAGCCCCTTTTTCATTGGTTAAGCACCGATTATCAAAAAGTAACGGTCAGCGGCAGCATAAAACCGTACAGGAAAAACCCGGTACCTGTTCCGCCTGCATAAAGTACATTGAACGTCGGATTGATTCCTATCCGCCATACATTCACATAAAATCCGACCGAAGCCATCGCACCGAACACGGATGCCTTGTTTTGATTCACATTGGTAAAATTCGGATGAGCCTCGTCAGCCAATACGGCCGAAGCGTACTCCTTTATCGGAAAAATACCGACTGCAAAATCCGATGTCAGTCCGAAATACTTCGTTTTCCATTTCGGGCTGATTCCGGCATACACCCCGCCGCCGTTCATCAGATACTGATA
>DXFY01000033.1 GCA_019114205.1 Candidatus Tidjanibacter gallistercoris
CGCGGAATCGTCCGCTCCCCCGAACGGAAAACGCTCCCCTGTATCACGGTCTTATTTCGGCAGGTTCGGTTCATACCGACCTGCCGTTTTTTATGGAATACCGCGGGTTTCGCCCGGCCTACTGCGGGGCGACGCATGTTTAAAATGAAACGTAACTGCACACAACAGCCTATACCGTTTTCCTGTCGGTAAAACAGTCCGGTGCCGCTGCAACGGCACCGGACACCGGCAATAGAAACCTCCCCGATACATCAGAAGGATATTCCTGCAACAGACCGCAGGAGACTGTTCCTGGGGATTCGCCTCGTTTCGGTACCACGGGAAGCTCCCGTTCTCCCGGACAGGCGCCATCGCCCGGCAGCAGGGCAGTCTGCCGCCCCCAGGCTCACGCGGGTTCAATCCGTCTCCTCCAGCGTGAAAATTTCGTTTACGCTCTTGCTGAAAACGGCCGCCACCTTCATGGCGAGTACGGTCGAAGGGACGTATTTGCCGAGTTCGACCGCATTAATCGTCTGTCGGCTTACGCCCACCCGGTCGGCCAGCTCCTGCTGCGTCATGTCGTGTACGGCCCGCTGGACCTTTATGTTATTTTTCATGTTTTTCCTTCTCTATAAACCCTTGTTGCACAACACGTCCTCAGGCCTCCCTGCCTTTCGCTTCGCGGCGTACCCGCCACAGCACCGTCCGAAACCGGACGATATAGAACACGAGCAGCAGGAACAACTGAAGGAACAGCGCATACAGGTAGGCGAATTCATACAGGAACAGTGTGGCGAGCACCACGAACACGCTGTCGGCCAACACGGCCCACACGAGCGAAGAGGCCCGTATGCGGGTAGTATACTCATCCTCGTCGCGTTCGCGCGAAAACGCCACCAGCAGCAACCCCGCCATCAACCCGACGACAATGACCTCGTCTATCCAGCCGCCCAACAACTCCGAGAAATACCGCTCGATGCCGTCCGGCTGTACATATACCCTAAAATCGATACTCCACGCAAGACCGGCCGCACCGAACAGAACAGTCAGTATCCATCCCGGCATCCTCCATTTGTACGGAAATAAAAAATCTTTTTTCATAATACATAATTTTATAAAACGACTTCTTTCATGCACTCATACAAGCTGCATACATGATTACACCGCAAATGTAAAATATTTTTTACAAATAGCAAAACAAAAATTACTTTTTATCAATTACGAAAGACATTTAGGTTTGGCAAGCCGTTGCGTACTGCGCCATACCTCCGGATTCCGGCCATCCTCCGGACAAAAAGATTGCGGCATTTCAAGACAGTTCGGTCGGACGTACCTCCTCTCCATGCAATACGAAGAGCGGTACGAACATGAAAAAAGACGTGAAGCATGCGGGATATTCAAGCACCGCGGCAGGTACGAGAGAAAGACAGGAGACAAGACGACAGGAAGGCGAACGGCTGCCGGAGGCGCAGTGCATAAAAGAAGCAAGGAACGGAAAGGACGGAAGCAACACTTCCTTCGGAAGGCGTGCCGAAAAGGAATGCATCCGCTCTTACCGGCACCTTACGGAACACAAGAAGAGACGACGCCGAAAGAAATGCCCGCAGGCACGATACCTTCCGGAATGCTCCGTCCCCAACATACAAACGGAACGGAATTTACGACGAGCCGCCGCACCCGCATCCATAATACGGGCGGAAATTCACCGCCGCTCCGCCGGACACGGGGACGCGTTGTCCTCAAGCCGCTCCCGCAGGCGGTGACCCGCTTCCTCGTACCCCGGTTTACCGAGCAGCGCGAACATGTTTTTCTTGTACGCCTCCACACCGGGTTGGTCGAACGGATTGACGCCCAGTAGGTAGCCGCTGATTCCGCACGCCCGCTCGAAGAAATAGAGCAGCTCGCCCAGGGAGAAGGCATCCACCCGGTCGATACCCACGCGCAGGTTGGGTACGCCGCCGTCGCAGTGCGCCAGCGCGACGCCTGCCTCGGCCATGCGGTTCACCTCGCTGATGCGGCGACCGGCGAGAAATTCGAGGCCGTCCCCGTCGTCTGCGGAGGCGATGCGCAGTTCGTGCCGTGGCGCGGCCACCGATATTATCGTTTCGAACAACATTCTTTCTCCCTCCTGAATGTACTGCCCCATGGAATGCAGGTCGGCGGTCAGGGTTACCGAGGCGGGAAAAATCCCCTTCCCTTCTTTCCCTTCGCTTTCGCCGAAGAGCTGTTTCCACCACTCGCTCACCCAACAGAGCGACGGTTCGTAGCTGCCGAGCAGCTCCACCCGGTACCCCGCAGCATAAAGCGCATTGCGGGCGGCAGCATACTGTTCGGCGGGATTCCTGTCGAAAGACACCTCCGATGCGACGGCCGTTTCCGCATCGCGGGCTCCGGCAACGAGGGCTTCGATGTCGATACCCGCCACGGCCAGGGGCAGCAGGCCCACGGGCGTCAGCACCGAATAGCGTCCGCCCACATCGTCCGGAATGACGAACGCCGCATATCCTTCCCGGCCGGCCAGCTCCTTCAGCGCTCCTTTGGAACGGTCTGTCACCGCGACGATGCGTTCCCGCGCACCGTCCTTTCCGTAACGCCGTTCGAGTTCGCCGCGCAGGATGCGGAACGCAATCGCAGGCTCGGTGGTCGTCCCCGATTTGGAGATGACGACCACACCGAACGAACGTTCCCGCAGGGCTTTCAGCAAATCGTAAAGGTAATCTTCGCTGAGGTTCTGTCCGGCGAAGACCACGTCCGGTACCGACCGCTCCCGGCGCAAGCAGTCGAACGGATTGCCGAGCGCTTCGAGCACCGCCCGCGCACCGAGGTACGAGCCGCCGATGCCGACCACCACGACCACCTCGGCCAGCGACCGCAGCCGCTGCGCCGCTTCCCGAATCCGCCGCAATTCCGCTTCGGTCATCGACGAAGGAAGCGACATCCAGCCGAGAAAACCGGAACCCGCACCCGAACCCTCTTCCAGCATGCGGTTGCATACCACGGCCCTGCGGCCGAGCTCCTCGATGACCGAAACCGGAACCCCGACCGCAGCCATCCTGTAATCGAACTTTATCATATCATTCTATCGTTTTCCGTTCCTGACAGCCCGGCAACAGGCCGTTTCTTCACGGCTCAGGGGCCGCAAAATACATGCCCGACCCTCACACGGCCCCGCCGCCCGGCAACACGGTATCCAAAACCGTAGTCGGGACCGTACCGCCGCCCGACGATTTCCCCCGTAATTCCGCGGGAAGCGTCGTACCGGCCGAACGTTGCTTTCCGCCGCTCCGCGAAGATAGTCAATATCGCCGCACCTTTCGCAACGAAACGAATACATTCATACTACAATGCTCCCAATCCGTGCAGAAGTACGAACCGCCGGCGGGCGCAAGACACCCCGCATCCGACACCCGCCGCGAACGGAAAGAGACGAGTCCGCAATATTTCAACGAATAATTTCTATATTTGTAGATTGATTGGGGAAGTATACCGAACCGATACGAATCAGGCAGGGAACAGAACATCAAAGCGCACGAAAAATGGGACTCTTTTCATTGACACAGGAACTGGCTATCGACCTGGGGACGGCCAACACCCTCATACTATATAACGGCAAGGTGGTCGTGGACGAACCGTCCATCATCGCCATGGACATCCATACCGGCAAGGTGGTGGCCATCGGCGAACAGGCCCAGCAGATGCACGGCAAGACGCACCAGAACATCCGCACCATCCGTCCGCTCAAGGACGGCGTCATCGCCGATTTCAACGCCGCGGAACTGATGCTCCGGGGCATGATAAAAAAGGTCAAGATGAGCGGTCACCTCTTCAGCCCGTCGCTGCGCATGGTCATCTGCATCCCGTCGGGTTCCACGAACGTGGAAATACGTACCGTCCGCGAATCGGCCGAACACGCCGGCGGCCGGGAAGTGTACATGATATACGAACCGATGGCGGCGGCGCTCGGCGCAGGGCTCAACGTGGAAGCGCCCGAAGGGCACATGGTCATCGACATCGGCGGCGGCACGACGGAAATCGCCTGCATCTCGCTCGGCGGCATCGTATGCAGCGAGAGCATCGACGTGGCGGGCGACGTCTTCACCGAAGAGATACAGAACTACATCCGCCAGCAGCACAACATCCGTGTCGGCGAACGCACGGCGGAGAACATCAAGATGGCGATAGGCGCCGCGGTGCCGGAACTCGAAGAGGCTCCGGACGACTACGTGATAACGGGGCCCAACATCCTGACGGCCCTCCCTACGACGGTCACGCTCTCCTACACCGAAATCGCATACGCTCTGGAAAAGTCGCTGCTCAAAATCGACGCGGCCATCATGAAGGTGCTCGAAATGGTGCCCCCGGAGCTGTATGCCGACATCGTGAAGAGCGGCATCTATCTGGCGGGCGGCGGCGCCCTCATCAAAGGGCTCGACAAACGCTTCTCGTCCAAGAACGGCATCCATTTCAACATAGCCGAAGACCCGCTGCGCGCCGTGGTGCGCGGCACGGGCATTGCGCTCAAGAACATCAACCAATTCTCGTTCCTCATGAAATGACAGGCGCCCGCCGGAGGAGGGAACGATACGCCGGGCCGAAAGACCCCCGGAACCATTTTCCGACGCCTGCCGCACCGAAAGAACGGCAGGCGCCATTTTAGCAGGCAAGGATGTACAGGCTCGTCCAGTTTTTCAAAAGATACTACGCAATCTTCCTGTTCGTGCTGCTCGAAGCGGGAGCGGTCGGCTACTACGCTAACGCGACGAGCTACACGCGGGCGACGCTGCTGGCGGCATCCGTCCGGGCCACCGGCAGCCTGCAACGGTTCTTCGCCTCCGTCGGAGACTACTTCTCGCTCCGCCGCGAGAACCGCATACTGCTCGAACGCCTCGCCGCGGTGGAAAACGGCCTGCAAGCCGCAGGCATAACCCGGACGACGCCCGACAGCCTGCACGCCGACAGCACCGCCGCCCGGTATTTCTTCGGCACGGCACGGGCGGTGAGCAACTCGATAACCCGACAGGACAACCACATCGTCATCGACCGGGGGAGTGCGGACGGCGTAGAGGAGAACATGGCCCTGCTGACGCCGGAAGGCGCCATCGCCGGGTACGTGCGCCGGTGTTCCGAGCACTACGCGGTGTGCATGTCGGTACTGAACAGGGACTTCAGCATCGGCGGCCGGCTCAAGGGAAGCGAATATTTCGGTTCGGTCTACTGGGACGGCACGAACCCGCACGAAATGACGCTGCTGGACATTCCGCGCTATGCGAAGGTGGAACGCGGCGATACGATACTCGCCGCATACTCGCTGCGGTTTCCGCCCGACTGTTTCATAGGCACGGTATCGGACGTAGGCGAATCGGAAGACGGAACGTGCCATGTCATCAGCATCAGGCTCGGTGCGAAGATGAACGCCCTGTCGAACCTGCTGCTCGTCCGGTACACCGACTACGAAGAACTCGAAACGCTCGCGGGGGAATACTTTACGGATACCCGCCGCGAGGAGAAAAGATAAACGACCCATGCACAGAATAGCGGAATACGGAACCATTTTCGTCGTGTCGGTGCTGTTGCAGGTGTTCCTGTTCGACCGCCTCAACCTGTCGCCGTACCTCTATCCGCTGGTTTATACGGCATTCGTCGTCCTGTTGCCGGCCGGTACGGACAGGGCGCTGCTGCTGGTGCTGAGCTTCCTGCTGGGCGCATCGGTGGACCTGCTTTCCGGGACGCCCGGACTGAACACCATCGCGGCGACGGCGACGGGATTCCTGAGACCGGGAATCATGGCGCTGACGGTCGGCAAGGACGCCGCACGAGAGGGCATCGTCCCGCTCCCCATCGACACGGGACAGGCGCGATGGCTGCGCTACACGGTCGCCACCGTCTCGGTACATTGTACCGTATTCTTCCTGTTCGAAGCGATGTCGTTCGCATACATAGGTTTCACCCTTCTCCGGATATTGGGCAGCATCGCGTCGACCACGTTCCTGCTGTGGTTCGCCGCGAGTCTCATGCCGGCGGGACGGACGCACGGCACGCAGCTATGAAACGCACCTTCCCGTCCGGGTACCGACAGACACGGGAAGTACGGAACACTGACAAGACAACAACGGACACGCCATGCCGCAGCAGCGCGGCACCCACGCAACGATGAACCGCAGGGCAAAAATCATATCCCTTTTCGTGATGGCGGCTTTCGCCGTACTCCTCCTGCGCCTGTTCCAAATACAGGTCATCGACGACTCGTACAAGCGGGCGGCGCAGAACAACGTCCTGCGCCGGGAGGTACAGCATCCGCCCCGCGGCGAAGTATACGACCGCAACGGAGAGCTGCTCGTGCGCAGCATCGCCTCCTACGACCTGATGGCCGTACCGCGCGATGTACGGGCGTTCGATACGCTCGCCCTCGCCCGCATCGCAGGAGTGACGCCCGAAAAGCTGCGGTCGGAACTGGACAAGGCGGCACGGTACTCGCGGCGCCGGCCGTCGGTCATCGTCAAGCAGATGAGCCTCGAAGCCAAGCTGCTTTTCGACGAGGGCGATTTTGCCGGTTTCTACACCGTATACCGCACCATGCGTTCTTATCCGCGCAAGATGGCGGGAAACCTGTTGGGCTACATCAGCGAGGCGGACGCCGCCGCCATCGAGCGCGACGACTATTACCAGACGGGCGACTACCGCGGCATGTCGGGTATCGAGCGTACTTACGAAGAAGTGCTGCGCGGCGAGAAAGGCATGAAGGTAAGCGTCGTAGATGTGCACGGCATCGAAAAGGGGCCCTACATGGACGGTGCGGCCGACCTGCAGGCCATACCCGGTACGGCCATCATCACGTCGCTCGATGCGGAACTGCAGGCGCTGGGCGAGGAACTCATGGCCGGAAAGGTGGGGAGCATCATCGCCATAGAACCCGCCACGGGCGAAATCCTGGTCATGGTCAGCAGTCCCGGCTACGACCCCGACGAACTCGTCGGCCGCGACCGCGGCAACAAATACATGGAACTGCTGGGCAACCCGCGGCGACCGCTCTTCAACCGGGGCGTCATGTCGCGTTATCCGCCGGGCTCCACCTTCAAACTCGTAAACGGCCTCATCGCTCTCCAGGAAGGAGTCATCACCCCTTCCCGTACCTACCCCTGTCACGGAGGCTACACCGTAGGCCGCGGCATGAAATGCCACAGCCATTCTTCGCCGGTCAATCTGCGGCAGGCGGTGCAGATGTCCTGCAACACCTATTTCTGCTACGCATTCCGCGCGATACTGGACAACGACCGGTACGACGGCCCGAAACAGGCGTTCGACACGTGGGACAGCTACGTGGAGAGCTTCGGCTTCGGCAGGAGTCTCGACAGCGACCTTTCGGGCGAACTCTCCGGATTCGTCCCCACGCGCGCAACATACGACCGGATTTACCGCGGAAGCTGGAATTCGCTGACGGTCATCTCCCTCGCCATCGGACAGGGAGAGCTCGGCTGTACCCCGCTCCAAATGGCCAACCTTGCGGCCATCCTGGCCAACAGGGGCTACTACTACACGCCGCACATCGTGAAGCGCATCGACGGACGCGACTCCATCGACGCCCGGTTTTACGAACGCCATTACACGAAGGTGGACGGCCGCCACTTCGAACAGGTGGTGAACGGCATGTACGACGCCGTGCACCGGGACGGAGGGACGGGCCGCCGGGCCTACGTTCCCGGCCTCGACATCTGCGGCAAGACGGGAACGGCCCAGAATCCGCACGGTGCCGACCACTCCACGTTCCTGTGCTTCGCACCGAAGGACGACCCGCAGATAGCCGTTTCGGTCTACGTGGAAAACGGCGGATTCGGCGGCACGATTGCAGCGCCGATAGCGAGCCTCATCGTGGAACGGTACCTGACCGATACCCTGTCGCGGCCCGAACTCGCCGAATACGTAAAGAACACGACCATATCCTACCCCTACTATGACAGGCAGCAGCAGTAACAACCGCACGGGCCGCAGCCGCATCGACTGGGGTTCGGTAGCCATATTCTTCGTGCTGATGGCGCTCGGATGGCTGAACATCTACGCCGCAGTGTTCGACGATTCGGCCGCCGGAGGATTCTCCATGAGTTCCCGCTACGGCTCGCAACTGGTCTGGATGGGCGTGTGCGTCCTGGCCGCAGCGGTCATCATGCTGATAGACGAAATCTACTACCATATCCTCGCCTACCCTTCCTACGTACTGCTGCTGGCCGTACTGCTGGCGACGCTGTTCCTCGGCACGGAAGTGAACGGCGCCAAATCGTGGCTCCGGTTCGGAGGCTTTTCGCTGCAACCCGCCGAATTCGCCAAGTTCACCACAGCCCTCGCGCTGGCACGCTACATGAGTTCGTACAGCTTCTCGATGGCGGACTGGCGCAGCCGTCTTTACGCCATGCTGCTACTGGCCGCTCCGATGGCCGTCATCCTGCTGCAGAACGACGCCGGCTCGGCCATCGTTTTCGCCTCGTTCCTCATCGTCTTCTACCGCGAGGGATTCAATTCGTGGGTGTACGTGGCGCTGGGCATGGTGGTGTTCCTATTCGTCTTCTCGTTTCTATGGTCGCCCGCGGCGCTGCTGGCGGCCGTACTGGTCATCTGTACCCTGCTGGAAGGCATCATGAACGGAGGATGGACCGACAAGGTGCGCTACCTGGCCGCCGTCGCGCTGGCAGCGCTGGCAATCTACCTGACGGCCGCGCTCGTCACGCACGGCCGCGCGGACTTCTACCCGTGCCTGCTGGCGGCAGCGGGCCTCTCGCTCGTCGCCGCGGGCATCTACGCATGGAGGACGAAGCTGAAGAACGTACTCGTCTGCATCGGAATGTTCGTCGGTGCGGTAGCCTTTACCAATGTCGTGGATGTCGCGTTCGCCCACCTGCAAATCCACCAGCAGAAACGCATCCTCGACCTGCTCGGCGTGGAAAGCGATTTGCAGTACTGGGGGTACAATGTGAACCAGTCCAAAATCGCCATCGGTTCGGGCGGCTTTTTCGGGAAAGGTTACCTGCAAGGCACGCAGACCAAGTACGACTTCGTTCCGGAACAGAGTACCGACTTCATCTTCTGCACCGTGGGCGAGGAGTGGGGATTCGTCGGTTCGGCCGTCGTGCTCGGTCTATTCTGCTGGCTCATCCTGCGCCTGATAAAGATGGGCGAACGGCAGCAGGAAGCCTTCGGCCGCGTCTACTGCTATGGAGTAGCCTCCATCTTCTTCTTCCACGTTCTCGTGAATGTGGGCATGACCATCGGCATCATGCCCGTCATCGGCATCCCGCTGCCCCTGTTCAGTTACGGCGGCTCGTCGTTGTTCGCCTTCACCCTGCTGTTCTTCGTGGCCGTCAAACTCGACTCGCGCCGCCGGGAGAGCGACGGTCATTGAGGCGGTTCCGTCGGCAAACATTCCGCACGCAGACTCCAGCACGCTGTCCGACACCAAAATATGTCCTACGCCAATAACAATCTATCGTATTTTCGCCTACCTTTGCAATAAAGGTGAATCACATAAACCGACAAACGTTTCAAAACATGAAGAAAGCAACGATTGCATCCGCTCTGCTCATCGCCGGCATCGCCGGACTCACGGGCTGCGGCAACGAAAAAAAGAGTGTCGCTACTCCGGCCCTCGACCCGACAAACATGGACCTTTCGGTCGCACCGGGTACGGATTTCTACCAGTTCGCGAACGGCGGCTGGATGAAAAACAACCCGCTCCAGGCACAGTATTCGCGCTACGGCATCTTCGACCGTCTGGGCGATACGAGCCTCGAACAAATCCGCACCATCGTGGACGAGGCCGCGACCATGGACCAGACGCCGGGCAGCATCCCCCAGAAAATCACGACCATGTACCAGCTCGGCACGGACAGCGTGAAGCTCAACGCCCAGGGCGCAGAGCCGATACGCGAAGAGCTGGCGCAGATTGCCGCCGTCAAGAACGACAAGGAACTCGCAGCGATGATTGGCACGCTGCACCGAGAGGGCATCTTCCCCTATTTCATCACCTTCGTGGATGCCGACGAGAAGAACAGCGCCATGAATATTCCCGCCCTCTACCAGTCCGGCCTCGGCATGGGCGACCGCGACTACTACCTGTCGGAGGAATCGAAAGAGATAAAGGAGGCTTACAAGGAATACATCCGCACGCTCTTCACGCTGGCGGGATACAGCAACGAGCAGGCCGACGAAGCGGTAAAGGCCGTACTGAAAATAGAAGACAAAATCGCCGAGGCATCCTACAGCCGCGAAGTGCTCCGCGACTCCTACAAGAATTACAACAAGATGACCGGTACGGAGTGGGTGAACTCCAACGGCCTGCTCGACTGGAACATCTATTTCGATACGTTCGGAGTACCGGTATCCGAGGATATCGTGGTGAAGCAGAAGGATTTCTTCCGCGACCTGGCCAAGGCGATGAAGGACGTCACGCTCGACGAACAGAAACTCTATCTCGAATACAACCTCATCAGCGCGGCCGCACCCTACCTCAGCGACGATTTCGTGAATGCCAACTTCGACTTCTTCGGCCGCACGATGTCGGGCCGCGAAGAGTTGCAGCCGCGTTGGAAGCGCGCCCTCGGCACGACGGACGGCGCCCTTTCCGAAGCGCTCGGCCAGCTCTACGTAGAAAAATATTTCCCTGCATCGTCGAAGGAGAAGATGCTTGAACTGGTGGGCAACCTGCAGGTAGCGCTCGGTGAAAGAATCGAGGCGCTGCCGTGGATGAGCGACGAAACGAAGGCCCGTGCACGGGAGAAGCTCGCCGCCTTCCGCGTAAAGATAGGTTATCCGGATACATGGCGCGACTATTCCGCCCTCGACATCAAGGACGATTCGTACTGGGCGAACGTGCGCCGCTCGAACATCTTCGAGATGGACTACATGCTCTCGCAGGTAGGCAAGCCGGTCGATAAGGACAAATGGCTCATGAGTCCGCAGACCGTGAACGCCTACTACAACCCGACGACCAACGAAATCTGCTTCCCGGCCGCCATTCTCCAGCCCCCGTTCTTCAACCCGGATGCGGACGATGCGGTGAACTACGGAGCAATCGGCGTCGTTATCGGTCACGAAATGACGCACGGCTTCGACGACCAGGGCCGCAACTACGACAAGGACGGCAACCTGAACGACTGGTGGACGCCCGAAGACGCCGCACGTTTCCGGGAACGTACCGACATTCTCGTAAACCAGTTCAATTCGGTAGAGGTAGCTCCCGGCGTGTATGCCAACGGCAGCTATACCCTCGGCGAGAACATTGCCGACCAGGGCGGTCTGCTCGTGTCGCGCATGGCTTACGAGAACAGTCTCGAAGGCAAGGAGCGTCCCGAACCGATAGACGGCTACACCGACGCACAGCGCTTCTACATCTCCTACGCGACGGTATGGGCACAGAACATCCGTCCGGAAGAAATCCTCCGTCTCACCAAGCTCGACCCGCACTCGCTGGGTAAGAACAGGGTGAATGTCACGCTCCGCAACATCGACGATTTCTTCACCGCATTCGGCATTACCGAGGGCGACCCGATGTACCTCGCTCCCGAAGAACGGGTAAACGTTTGGTAATGCGCTGACATACCTTTAACGGACACAGGCAGGCGCCGCACCCTTTGAAAGGGTGCGGCGCTTCGTCGTTTCATCCATATACGAGTAATCGGGAGCACAATATCGAAACGAAACCGAAGCACCACCCGGCTATAATGCCGTGCAGGGATACGGCCCGTAACATTCCGATGCCGCAACACCGGCCGACGTTGCCCATCAAACCCCGAAACGCTCCTCCCCATCCGCCCGACAGGGAAAAGAGCTTCTTTTACCTGCACTTTTACCGTTAAATAAAAAATCAGAAACACAAGAATCGAACCGACAATACAATTCATACACATCCCACTATATTCAAAATGCCAATGGTTATATATCCACAAACATAAAATTAATATGCAAATATTTCAACATTGTATATTATATTAGAATTTGTTATCTATATTTGTAATAGGAGCGGACGAAGGATGGACGGCCATCTTTTCCGCCCCGTAAACCTTAAAACACTAACGATATGAAAAAGGTCTTAACCACCGGTATCGCGGCGGCGATACTGCCGATTATTCTTTTCTCTCGATGTACGACGGACAATGAGCAGGACACGCTCCACTACGTAAACCTGAGTCAGGCAGCTTGCACCTTCCTCGGAGAGGGCAACCAGCCGCTCGCCATTACGGTCAAGGCATCGCCCGGCGACTGGACGGCAGAACCCGGTGCTACATGGGTAAAAATCGAACGTACCGATGCGAAAACCCTGACGGTCATCGTCGAAGACAATGACTCCGGAGCCGAACGCAATACCGTAATCGACATCGCAGCCGGTCAGGCCGCGCAGGAGATTCTGGTAAACCAGCTCGCCAAAGACAACGAATTTGCCCGGTACCGCAGACTGGAAACTTTTCAAATGGGCGCAGCCATGTCGCCGAGCGGTAGATATATGGGCGGATTCACTGCATCCGTCGCCGCGGACGATTCGTGGCAGTATTCGCCCACCATCGTGGACCTCGAAACGGGCGAAACCTTCCAGTTCGGTCCGTTCCCCGAAGCACTCTATTATTTGTCGCAGACCATGGCCATCACCGACCAGGGACTCCTGTTCATCTCCGACGGTTTCCACGGCGGACAAATCGCCATCGATACTACCGGCGACATCTTTATTCCGGAAGCTCCGGCCGGTTTCCAGTTCAAACCGGAAATACAGGCTACATCATCCGACGGTAAATACTGGGTAGGATATGCCAACGACAAATCGGGCAGCGACGGCGGTCTGACACGTCCCCTGCTCTGGGTGAACGGGGAACCGATGGAACTGCCCATACTGGACAAGAACTACCGCGACGAAGAGGTATGGGTAGGCGTCATGGCCCGCGGCATATCGGCCGACGGTTCGGTTATCTACGGCACCTCGTGGGAGAACAGCGACTTCGGCATGCTCTACTGGATGAACGAAGAGGGAAATACGGCGGCTCCGAGATGGGTCGGTGAAGACGTGAGGGTGGTGACGCCCATAACGATGAAAATGGGCGACGGCACCGAATACGAAACCCATAAGGTATACGGCTGCATCTGCACTGCCGAACTCACCAAAATCAGCCCCTCAGGTACGTGGATTGCCACGACTTTCCGCACGGAGGAACCGAATGAAGGCGGCATGTCGTTCACGACCACCCAGCGGGCCGCTTTCTACAATACCGAAACGGAAACGACTACGATTGTCGACGACTACGGCGAATCGACCGGCATGTACGCAACGGACGACGGCATCGCATTCATCGGTATCGGCACGTTGGGCGTCTCTTCCGCCGTCGTGTACGACCTGAACACGAATACCGACTTGGGCAGCATGGCCGACTGGGTGTATTCCACATACGGCATCATCATTCCCGAAAGCGGTTTCATCAGCTACGTGTCGCCCGACGGAAAACACGTTCACGGTTCCATGCCTATGGCATCGGCTGGAGGCGTCAACTACGTCAGCTGGTACATCGCCCCGCCGCTGGCAGAATAAGTTTCCTGCTTTAGGATTCAACCAGTAAAAACATAAAAAAGATAATAAATATGAAAAAGACCTTGTTCGCTGCGGCAGCCGTCTTGCTGTTTGCCGCAGCATGTACGCCGCAGGATGCCGGAACGACGGCATCGCTCGAAGTCTCTCCCACGTCCCTGACATTCGGAGCGGAGGATACCGCCGCACAGGAAATTACGGTGACGGCCACCGGAGTGGAATGGACTTACACGGTACCTACTTCTGCTGACTGGATTTCGGTCGATGACGGGACTGTCGGGAAACTGCTCGTTTCGGTTGCCGCGAACACCTCGGCCGAAGAGCGTACCGCTTCCATTACGATTAAACCGACGGACAACGACGACATCAAAACCCGGAGCGTGACCGTTACACAAAAAGGCTCCGATAATCCGGAAGTTTATTCTTTGACTGTGGAGCCTGCTTCGTTGACGTTCGAAGCGGAGGGAGCTGCGTCACAGACGGTGAAGGTTATCGCCACCGGTTCGGGAATTACCTGGAGTGCTGCGGTAGAAGATGCGGCGAAGGAATGGATAAGCCTCTCCGCCACCGAAGGGGCCGAGGGGGAAACGACGTTGAGCGTTACGGTATACGATAATCCGGAGACGGCGGAACGTTCGGCGAACATCGTACTGACACCGGGTGAGGAGACAGTGGGACAGAAAGCCATCCGGGTGACGCAGGAGGCGAAAGTACTGCCCCCGTCCTTCTCGATGACCTATGAAGGCGGGGAGATTCCCGAAGAAGGATTCACTGCCGATTATAAAGGAATAAATTCCTGGCAAATCAGTGTCGTTCCCGTAAACGTGACCTGGGAAGTGACGACACAATACGAATCAGGCAGCAACTGGCTAAGTGTCAGCAAATATGAAAGCGATGACCTTAATTTCATCAACATCGGCTGCAATACCAGAAACGAGTCGCCCGAACCGCGCACGGCTCGCGTGGTCGTAACCACCGATGTCGAGGGAATCGGGCCGTTCGAGATACCGGTCGTGCAGGAAGGCAAGCCCGAATTCCTCAGTACGATTGAAGAAGATGTCGTCTGCAATCCGCTGACCAACGGCTTCGCTTTGATAACTCCGAACAACGATTACCGCAACGAACCGGCAACTCAGTGGGACTTACGTTTGTGGGACGACGGCATCGTATACGATGAAACGAACTATACCAATCAGTACTCAGGAACGGGCGACCGGGTACACCTCTACCTGTATACCGACCCGATAACGGCCAATGATGACAACGAATATTACCTGCCGGACGGTACCTATACGGTAGTAGCCTACGGCGACGGCGGCACCAGTCTGGAAGCCGGCAGCATCCGTGCCGGAGGTGAAACCTTCAATTACGTTTTCCCGATGGGAAGCTGGTATTCCCGTATCGCAGATAGTGCCTTTACCGGCCATGCGCTGATATCGGAAGGCTCTGCCAACGTGACACGGAACGGAGAGGTTTACACGATTGTATTCGACTTCGTCAGCGATGCCGGCTATAAGGTAACTGGTTCGTTCGAGGGGAAAATTGATTTGCATGCGCAGTGATTCCTGTGCATGTCCCTGCCGGAAATTGTCGGCAGGATGCGAACCAATCTTGTACCCGGCCGTCTTTCCGAGAGACGGCCGGGTCTCGTTAAAAACTACGGCCATCGGCGCTTCGGAGACGTGTTCGATGCATTCCGGCCCTGCGTTCGCAGCGAAGGTTCTGCGGCTGCGGAGGTGCCGTCGTACGAACGGTTCGTCACGCACACATTCGAAAGAGCGAGAAGAGATTATGCCCCGCCGGGCGCTTCCCGAAGACACGACCGATTATCGCGCGCGAGCGGAAAATCAATCAGCATGCGGTAGCCGAAGCGGTGCATTCGACGCTTCCGGATACAAATGAAAGGGCCGGGAACCGCATGGTTCTCGGCCCTTTTTCCGTCGGCATATCCAATTACTTGGAATAATCCATCTTGGAAAGACGTACATAGTTGTCGTAACGCCACTTGGCATTCTCTTCGGCAGCAGCGAAAAGTTCCTGCGCTTCCGCCGGGAAGGACTTCATCAGCGACGTATAACGCACCTCGCTGTTGAGGAACGCCTGGAACTTGCTCCAGTCGGGTTCCTTCGAATCGAGGCGGAACGGATTCTCGCCCTTTTCGGCCAGCTCCGGATTGTACCGCCACAGGTGCCAGTAACCGCAAGCCACGGCCTCCTTGCCCACGGTCTGCGTGCGCGTCATGCCGCCCTTGATGCCGTGGTTGATACACGGCGCATAGGCGATGATGAGCGACGGCCCGTTGTACGCCTCCGCTTCGCGGAGCACCTGCAGCAGCTGGTTCTGGTTGGCCCCTATCGAAACCTGCGCCACATAGACATAACCATAAGTCATGGCGATTGCTCCGAGGTCTTTCTTGCGGATGCGCTTGCCCGCCGAAGCGAACTTGGCCACCGCACCCACCGGAGTCGATTTGGAAGACTGACCGCCCGTATTGGAGTAAACCTCCGTATCGACCACGAGAATATTGACATCCTCCCCGGATGCGATTACATGGTCGAGACCTCCGAAACCGATATCGTATCCCCAACCGTCGCCGCCGATAATCCACTGCGACTTCTTGGCCAGGTTATCCTTCATGGAGAGGATTTCACGGCAGGTGTCGCAGCCGCACGCTTCGAGCATCGGCACAAGGCGGTCGCACACCTCCCTGTTGCGCGCCGTGCTGTGGCGCGTCTCTATCCATTCGCCCATAGTATGTTTCAACTCTTCCGGGCAGCAGGAGCAGTGCTCCATGGCATACCGCATCTTCTCTTCGATGCGGTCGCGCAGCTTCTCGACGGCCACGTGCATGCCCAGCCCGAATTCCGCATTGTCCTCGAAGAGCGAGTTGGCCCATGCAGGCCCTTCCCCCTTGTGGTTGGTGCAGTAAGGCGTTGAAGGCGCCGAACCGCTGTATATCGAAGTACATCCCGTCGCATTGGCTACCATCATCTTATCGCCGAAGAGTTGGGTGATGGTCTTGATGTAGGGCGTCTCGCCGCATCCCGCGCACGCTCCGGAGAATTCGAAGAGCGGCCGGGCGAACTGGCTGCCCTTCACCGTCTTGGTCTTGCCCATGACCTGCTCCTTGTACCCCACTTTGCCGTTCATGTATTCCCAATGGGGCACCTCAGCGAGCTGGGTGTCGATGGGCTCCATCCGGAGCGCCTTCTTGGGTGCCGGGCAAACGTCCACGCAGTTGCTGCATCCCGTACAGTCGAGCGGGGAGACCTGTATGCGGAACTTGTATTCCTTCGTATTTCCCTGACCCTGAATCAGCGTCGTGTCGGCCGGAGCAGCGGCGGCTTCCTCCGCCGTCAGCAGGAACGGACGGATGGCCGCATGGGGACATACGTACGAACACTGGTTGCACTGGATGCAGTTCTCGGACTGCCATGCGGGAACGCTCACCGCAATGCCGCGCTTCTCGCAGGCGGCCGTACCGTTGTCCCACGTACCGTCCTCGCGGCCCCGGAACGTGCTCACGGGCAGGTCGTCGCCCTTAAGCCCGTTAATCGGTTCCACGACACGGTGTACGAATTCGGGAGCGGACGATGCCGCACGCGCAGGCTTCTCCGTACTCAGCGAGGCCCACTCGGCGGGTACTTCCACCCGGTGCACCATCTCGCCGCCCTTATCCACGGCGGCATAGTTCATGTTCACGATGTCCTCGCCCTTCTTCCCGTAACTCTTGTAGATGAACTTCTTCATCTGCTCGACGGCCACTTCATAGGGGATGACGTTCGCTATCTTGAAGAAAGCCGCCTGCATAATCGTGTTGGTACGGTTGCCCAAACCGAGTTCCGCGGCTATCTTCGTCGCATTGATGATGTAGAAATTGATTCGATTCTTCGCGAGGTATGCCTTCATGTGGTCGGGCAGCGACTGCTTGATGGCCTCCGCATCCTGCAGGCTATTGAGCAGGAACGAGCCGCCTTTCTTGAGCCCCTTGAGCACGTCGTACTTGTCCACGTAGGAAGGAACATGGCAGGCCACGAAATCGGGCGTGGTCACCAAGTAGGGCGAAGTGATGGGGCAGTCGCCGAAACGCAGGTGCGAGGAGGTGTATCCGCCGGACTTCTTGGAGTCGTAGCTGAAATAGGCCTGGCAATATTTGTCGGTCGTCTCGCCGATAATCTTGATGGAGTTCTTGTTGGCACCCACCGTTCCGTCGGCGCCCAGCCCGAAGAAGAGCGCCTCGAACGTCCCCGGCTTGGCGAGCGAAATCTCCTCGCCCACGGGCAGCGAAGTGAAGGTCACGTCGTCCACGATGCCCACCGTGAAACGGTCTTTCGGCTGTGCGGCGCCCAGGTTGGCGAACACGGCCAGCATCTGTGCGGGCGTGGTATCTTTCGAGGAAAGACCGTAACGGCCGCCGATGATGACGGGAGCATCCGGCCGGCCGTAGAATGCGTCCCTCACGTCGAGGTAGAGCGGTTCGCCTGCGGCGCCGGGCTCCTTCGTGCGGTCGAGCACGCAGATTTTCCTTACGGTCGAAGGAATGACGTCGAGCATGTATTTCGCCGAGAAGGGACGGTAGAGATGCACGGTCACGACACCCACCTTCTCTCCCTGCGAACGGAGGTAATCCACCGTCTCCTTCAGGGTCTCGGTCACGGACCCCATCGCGATGACGATTCGTTCGGCATCCGGCGCACCGTAATAGGTGAACGGCTTGTAGTCGCGGCCGGTGATGGCATTGATTTGCTGCATCGCCTCGTTCACCATGTCCGGTACGGCATCGTAGAAACGGTTGGCCGCCTCACGGGCCTGGAAATAGATGTCGGGGTTCTGGGCGGTACCGCGCGTTACGGGGTGTTCGGGACGGAGCGCACGCGCACGGAATCCGGCCAGCGCCTCCCGGTCGAGCAGCGCCGCGAGGTCTTCCTGCTCCATGAGTTCGATTTTCTGTATCTCGTGCGAGGTACGGAACCCGTCGAAGAAGTGCAGGAACGGTACGCGCGATTTGATTGCGACCAGATGCGCCACCCCGGCCAGGTCCATGACTTCCTGTACGCTGCTCGTGGCGAGCATGGCGAAACCGGTCTGGCGGGTGGCCATGACGTCCTGATGGTCGCCGAATATGGAAAGCGCATGGGCTGCAATCGCCCGCGCCGACACATGGAAGACGCCCGGAAGGAGTTCGCCGGAAATCTTGTACATGTTGGGAATCATCAGCAGCAGACCCTGCGATGCGGTGAACGTCGTACTGAGCGCACCGGCCTGGAGCGAACCGTGGAGCGCTCCCGCAGCTCCCGCCTCGGACTGCATCTCCACGACCTTCACGGTTTCGCCGAAAATATTCTTTCTCCCTCCTGCAGCCCATTCGTCCACATACTCTGCCATGGTGGACGAAGGTGTGATGGGATAGATGGCGGCCACCTCGCTGAACATATAGGCGATGTGTGCGGCCGCATAGTTCCCGTCACAGGTGATGAATTTCTTTTCTTTCATTTTCTGGTTTGAAATTGTTTTTGTTTCAGGTTCCGGATTTTATATCGGTAATTTTTCGTATTACAGGCATTTCGGCATACGTCATGCCGATGCAAAGATATAGCAAAAAAACGGGATTTTTAATAACACACGTACCTATATCGAATGACACGTCCGCGAGCCCTGCGCTCCGGCCTCGGTCAGTCCCCGCAGTGATAGAATATGAACCCCACGTAAATCCGCGGCCCATGCGGAAAATCGGGCTGCGGCCGCCCGACGTTCATCAGCCAGTCCGCCTTGAACAGCAACCGGACTCGGTCGGTCACGACGAACTCGGTACCGATGAAGGGAGCGACCGCCGCGAAACCGTATTTCCGGAACGATACGTCCTCGTCGGTCACGAAATCGTCGGCCGGAGGCACCGACAGCGTGATGTTGCGGACTCCGCCGCCGCCCACCGTAATGCCGGCGAACGGATGGAACCTTCCGGCATGCCACTGCCAGTCGGCGAGCAGGCCGCCCCATCCGACACCGAGCCGGCTGCCCTCCGTACCATAATCGAGATACGTGCCGTATCCTTCGGTTCCCACACGCAAGTGTTCCCCGAAATGGAAACGGATGCCGCCGCCGATGCCGTAAGGCAGTCCGCGCACGGCCTGCGGCGGCAGTGTCCTGCCGTCGGGCGTACTCAGACGAACGCTCGCGCCTCCCACCCAGCCGGTATGCAGCGCCATACCTCCCGAAAAGCCCCTGTAAGACCATCCTCCGTCATCGGGTGCACCGGCCGCGGCGCCGCATACCGGCAACAGCACCGCACACCATATTCCTATATGTTTCAGCAATCGACGCATCATGAAGCTATTGAAATAAAAAAACCGTACAGGGCGGAATCGGAACGACACGACTCACGCTCCGAGCAAGCCGGCCGTTATCTGCCACCTCATCAGCAGCAGATACCCTCCTCTGGCCGGAGCTCCCCGCAGCAGGTATCCCGCCGCGAGCACCGCAGCACCCGCCCACTTCACCGCCTCGGCGACGAGGCGAACGGCGAATGCGCCGCGCGAGGCCGCCAGCGTCCGGCGCCGCTCGCTCCGTCCGATGTTCCGGCAGAGCCTCACGAAATAACCGCGGGTAAGCCGCCCGGCATCCACCAGATGATAGATGACCGCATCGGGAAGATAGACGATGCGTTCGCCCCCCGCCCGGAGCCGCCCGTAAAACTCCTTCTCCTCGCCTGCCAGCAAAACTGTTCCCGTCCTGCCCAGCGCCGTATCGTAACCGCCGTATCGGGCGACGACCGACCGCCGGTAGCCGTGGTTGCCGCCCCCGAAGAATTTTCCCTCCGGAAACTCCCGCACCCGGCCGCCCAGGTCGAGCGTACCGGCAATCGCCCGCTCGGTATAAGGGGACATCCAGCGCGGCGGAACGCCTTCGAATCCCGGCAGTATCCGGCCCCCCGCCGCCGCCGTCCCCGGCTCCGATTCGAAAAGGTCGTAATAGCGTTCGAGGAATACGGGCACCACCGTCTCGTCGTCGTCGATGACCACGATATACTCGCCCCGGCTCTCCGCGATGCCGCGGTTCCGGGCCGCGGAAACCCCCTGTACCGGTTCCTCCACCATCCGCACGTCGAGTTCCGGATGAGCCGCCGCATAAGCCGCGAACCGTTCGGCCGTATCGTCCGTGCTGTTGTTGTTCACCACGACTGCCTCCCAGAGTTCCTGCGGCAGCGTCTGGACGAGGAGCGAATCGAGCGTGGCACACAGTTTTCCGCCCCGGTTGTAGGTGGCTATTATCAGCGACAGTTTCTTTCCCTGCATTCCGTTTACCGTATTGGAATCACAAATTTATGCAAATAATCGTTGCGCACCGCACCGCCGACCGAATAGGACAAGGAATGCAACCGTATCCGGCACTTCCCCGGCCCGAACGGACTCCCTTCGGGACTCTCCCGGAAGCCGGGAACCGACGGGCGGCATGCGCTTCTGCGACGGATACGCCCGGTACATCCTCCGCCCTGTATCAGCCGGCGCATCGGCCGAACCGGCCGCAGTCCCGTCGTTCCGCATTTCGTCAATACTGCCGGACGACGATGCACTCCGGTTCCGCAACCGTACGATACCCCTGCCCGCCCCCGACATGCGGCCCGCCAAAGAAACCTGCCCCGAACTTCCGGTACCGCGCTCCTCGTTCCGACTGCGGAACGGAAAGAAAAAGCGACAGCCCGTACCTCTTCCGAACCGAAGCATCCGCCGAACTGTTTCGCGCACAAGGACAAATCACAAAAAAGAGGACCATTCTCGGAATGGTCCTCTTCAGTAGCGGGGGGAGGACTCGAACCTCCGACCTTTGGGTTATGAGCCCAACGAGCTGCCAACTGCTCCACCCCGCGATGTATCTTTTAGCCGCGAACGGCTTTCTGTCGTCTCTTCCCGACCGGTTCCGCAACCGCCGCTCTTCCCAAGCAACTTCCCTGCGTTCCCTATTGACGATGCAAAGATAAGCAGAAATTACGGTTTCCCCAAAACTCCGGCCGCTTTTTCATCCGAAAGCAAGCGCACTGCAATGGCAATCCAATAAAATTCAACAAGATAACATCCAAACGAATTTCCGTTTTCCGCACATCCGGCACTCTTTCGAAACAAAGTCATCGACGCCGATGGGCCGGTACGCCTTCACCCGCTCACCGATAGACAGCAGCAATGAAAAAAGGAGACGATACGGGAAAAAGAACCGCCACTGCGGTGACCCCCTGCCGTGCAGGAAACGGACATGCTCCCGACCGGCACGCCCGCTATACGCCCGCAGCTGCCCCGGTTCCGGAACGGAGACCCGCAGACGCAGCGGCAGGTACCCCGTCGGCCGCATACAGGTGCTCCGCCACGACCTGTGCGATATCGACCACCCGTACCGAAGCGTTGCGAACGATGGCCTTCTTGCACAGGGGGCATGCCGTCACAATCGTCTCCGCACCGGTAGCTTCCAGTTCGGCCGTCATCGCACGCCCTATCCGTACCTGCTGGCCGTCGTCTATCACCGTATCGGCCAGGCTGCTGCCGCAGCACAGCGCCTCGGAGCGGTTGTGGGCGGGCTCTTCCAGCCGGCCCGCCATGCGTATCAACTCCCGCGGCTGTTCGTAAATACCGCTTCCGCGCCCCAGTTCGCAGGGGTCGTGATAGGTGAAGGAAGCCGGCGCCGCATCCACCCGGAGCCTGCCCTCCCGCACGAGCCGGAGCATGTATTCCGTGTGGTGCAGCACTTCGATGCCTTCCAGAGCGTAATCCTCGCGGAACACTTTCAGGCATATCGGACACGATGTCACTAACGTGGTAATCCCGTGCCTGCGGAAAAGTTCCTTGTTGTGCTCCATAATCCGTTCGGCGGCGGTCACTTCGCCCGACAGTTTCAGGGGGCGTCCGCAGCACGAACCGCCGTCGCGGTCGGCCCACCAGACATCCTCGCCCGCGGCGGCGAATACCCGTTCCATAGCCCGCAGCGTCGCCGGCGTAAGCAGCGTCATGCAGCCGGCGAAATAGCCCACCTTCCCGCGTCCGGACGAACGGTCGAGTCCCTTCAGATAGTCGTACCGCATCAGCGCCGGCGAATCCACCCGCTTCTGCCGGCTGTTGAGCCGCAGCACGTTCAGTTCTATTCCGACCGGACACCGCGCCTCGCACAGTCCGCACATCAGGCAGTTGCCGAGCACCTCGTCCGTCAGCTTTCCGTAACGCCTGTCGCGCAGGAAATAGACCGACTGGACGTTGTTAATGCCCAGGTCGCGCTGGAGCTGACACGGGTCGAGGCAGATGCCGCAGCGCGAACAGGCCTGTATCTGGAAATTATCGTAACTCTTCTCCCGCGGGCCGCTGCGCAGCCGGTAACGGCGCAGGAAGATAAGGGGCACCTCGGTGAAGATGTGCATGTAACGCGAGAAAGGCATGGCGATGAAGAAGGCGGCCAGCGCGAAGGAGTAGGCCCACCATGCCGCCGCATTGAGGTCGGCGACGGCGGAGGCGCTCATGCCCGAAGCGATGAGGTCGCCCAGCGAACCGGTCAGGAAACCGCCGTTGTGCTTGATGGCCGCCGTGAAACTCTCGGCCGTGAGCCGCAGCGGGAAGATGAGCCACAGCGCCGTAAGCGCCACGCGGTCCACAAGCACGTGCCGCGTGGTCTTCCGCATCCCCAGAGCGCGCGAACGCATCCGCTTGAACCAGGCGAGCATGACGCCCGAAAGCACCAGCAGCAGCAGCAAGTCCATGACGAACGCGAACGGATTCCAGCCCGCCTCCCCTTCCGGGCCGAAATAACGGAAGAAGACGTGGGCATGCAGCGGCGTACCGCCGCCGAGTACCGCCGCCGCTTCCACCCAGCCCACCGCGATGAGCAGGAACCAGCCGAAAGCGAGGCTCATGTGCATGAAGCCGAGCAGCGGATTCACCCGGAATATCTTCCGGTGCAGCAACGATTCGCACACGACCTCCCAAAGGGCGCGGAGAGTCGCCGCCGTGAATATCCCCCTGCCGACGGCCCGTTTGTCCTCGCCGGGCAGCAGCCACAGCCACCGGCCCCATTTCCACACGATGACCGCGAACATGAAGACCGTACCGACGAGGAACGGAATAACGAAATGGTCGTAATACATCATAGCTCCTGCCTCCCTTTCAATAATCGCCCAGTTCGCGCTTGATTTTCAATACGACGCCCCTCGTATTGATGCCGCGCGGACACACCAGCCGGCATTTGCCGCAGAGCATGCACTTGTCCATCTGTTCGTAAGCCTCGCGGTACTCGCCGCGGCGCACGAGCGTGTGCACCTTGCGGAAGTTGAACGAGGTAAGGTTGCCCGCGGTGCACGTGGCGGTACACGAACCGCACGCGATGCAGCTCTGCAACTCCGGCATGTCGTGCAGGATTTTCTCCGCCGGCACGAGGTCGTTGGTGTCGAGGTTCACCGCACGGGGCTGCGATATGGAAAAACCGAACTGCGGCATGGCATTACAAGTTAAGATATCGGGCCACCCGTTCCGCCACGGCGGCCCCTTCGTTCAGGCTCTCCGCGACGTTCTTGGGTGCGGTGACCGTACCGGCATAGAAAACGTCGCCGCGCTGCGAAAGCACGTTGCCCGCAAACGCGTCGAGCGGCTGCATGAATCCGCTGTCGGCCATCCGGAGCCCCCCGCTGCGTGCGAAGGCGCCGTTCCGGGCTCCCCCCTTCATGCCCACAATCAGCACGAGCATATCCACCGTCATCTTGAGCGGCCGCCCGATGAGCGTATCCTCCGCCTTCACCTGCACCCGGCCGTCAATCGTCTGGCTGGCTTCCGAAATGCGCCCGCGGACGAAATTGATGTTGTATTCGAGCTGCGCCCTGCGGTACAGCTCCTCGTAACCGGGCCCGAACATGCGGATGTCCATATAAAAGTTGTACACCTCCGCCGCGGGAAACAGCTCCTTCATCTCGATGGCCTGCTTCACCCCCGTGATGCAGCACACCCGCGAGCAGTGGTGCGCCCCCACCTTCTCGTCGCGCGAACCCACGCAGTGCAGGAAGGCGATGCGGCGCGGTGCGGCACCCTGCGCGGTCGCCACGCGCCCCTCGTTGAGCATGCGTTCGATGTCCGCCGTGGTGAACACGTTGTCGTATATGCCGTAGCCGTACTCCTCCTTCAGCCGCGCATCGAACAGTTCGAAGCCGGAACATACTACGGTCGCATCGCCCGCAATGCGGCGGCCGCCGCCCACGGCGACGCCTCCGGGCACGAACTCCTCGACCTCCGTCTCCGTCAGCACCCGGATGCCCGCTTCCTCCACGCGGCGAAGCAGCGGGCCGAGCACATCCTCCGCAGGAGTGAACGTGGGAAACAGCCTGTGCCAGCCGGTCAGCTTGCCGCCCAGTTTCCGTTCCTTTTCTACGATGACGGGGTCCGCTCCCCGCTCCCGGAGCGAAAGCGCGGCCTGCATGCCCGCAATCCCCCCGCCGATTATGATGACTTCCTTTCCCATACGTTTTTCCGATGGCACGCGATGCGTGCCGCGCTTCGGGGCGCGGTCACTCCGCCCCCAGATTCACCATGGCCGGTTCCGGACGGCCTATGTATTTTCCGTTCGGCAGCAGGTATTTCGCCGCCGGGTCGTACTCGATTCCCATCTTGCCGAGCAGCGGTTCCACGTCCACCTGGTGCATCTGGAGCCCCAGTTCCCACGGGTCGTACCCCAGTACGAGCCCGGCCAGCTCCTCGTAGGTAAGCACGGGAATGCCCTTCCCGTCCTCGCCGTAAGTCGTCCCCTCGATTTCGGCGATGGTGTACTGCCACCGGTCGAGGAACATGGCGCATCCGGGACAGTTGGCCACGATAAAGTCGGGCTTGTAGGGCGCCAGGGACTCGAACTTCTTCTGCGAATTGGCCACCGAATAACCGCGGTTGGCCTGCACGATGTAATTGCGGAATCCGAAACCGCAGCAGTGGCGCCGCTCCGGATAATCCACTACCTGTCCGCCCCATGCCTCTATCATGCCGGCGAGCACGTAAGGAAACTCCACGCCGCCGATACCCTCCTTCGGGAATATCTTGGCGTAATGGCATCCGATGTGCTCCACCCCGCGCAGGGGTTCGCCCGTCCGCCGGTTCACGAGCAGGTATGCGGCCCGCTGCCGAATGGCCTCGCGGTGGTGGAAAATGATGTCCGAGGCGTGCGACACGTTCTTCGGCTTGCGGAACTCGCGGCCGGTCGCCCGATACAAATGCTCGCGCACCTTCTCCTCCAGTTCCGGAAACTCCTGCCACGTTTCGAGAATCTCGGTATAGATGCCGAAAGAGGTGATGCACGATACGGCGAGGTTCTCGTAACCCGCCTCGGAAGCCAGGGCGAACTGCCGTGCCACGACGGTCATGATGGTTTCGAGCGGCACGATATCGGAATGATAGCCGATACCCGTACACGACGTATGCACCGGGTCGTCGAACAGGTCGCGTCCCAGTTCCTCGCGCAGTATCCGGACGAACGCCTTCTCGGAACCGGGAAAGAAATTCTGCCGGATGCAACTGCGCAGATAATAGTAGCGGTCGTCCGCCACCTCCTTCTGGTACTCCTGCCAACTGTTCCTTTTCATCTCTGTCGTGCGTTTAACGACGGCCGCCCCGTCAGTGGTGGCTGTTGCTGTTCGTCGTATAGGTATATTTAAGGTATTCCTCGTCGGCGCCGTCGAAACCCAGCTCGCGCGCCTTCTGCTCCGAGTACCGCTCGATGTTGTCGAAAAACTCCATGCCGCCCGTCACCTCGAAGATGCGGCGCAGTTCCTCCAGCGACCGTTCGTCGATGCGCCGCATGGCCCCCGGCCCCTCCTCCATGTAGGTGGGATTGAAGCGTCCGAACACTTCGCGGTCGTTGTCGTACACCCACTTCCACACGGGCCCCTGCTCCGGATGCATGCCGGGATTCACCAGACGCGGCGTGATGCAGTACCCCGTTCGCAGGATGTTCTCGCCGATAAGCCGTTTCAGGGCGAACTGCTGCCGCCCCTTCTCGGATTCGGTGAAGAATCCGAGCTTCTGGGAGAGGTTGCGCAGCGCCTGCACCACATACCCCGGCGTATTGCCCCGCGGACAGCGCGGACGGCACGACATGCACTCCCCGCAGTACCAAATGGTCTCGCTGCGCAGGAGCGCCTCGATGGCATCGTTGTCCTGCGTCTGCACGGTACTGACAATCTGCCTCGGGTCGTAATTGTAAAACTCGGCCGCAGGACACACCGCGGTGCATACCCCGCAGTTCATGCACGCCTTCATCCCTTCGTGCATGCGCACGTCCTCCATGAGCATATCGTAATATTTCCCCATAAATCCGGCAACGGTTTCCCCGACGGCCCGCAACGGGCCGTGCAGTCGATATCCGATGGCAAAATTACCCTTGCAACAACAATTTCTAAACAGCGATAAAACCTATTTGAGAATAAGTACAAATACCCATCGGTACCGCGACCGTCACCCGTGGAGGCAACGCGTATACGATGGTATCCAACCTGAAAGACGATGCCGGACATACCCTGTCGGGTACTTTCCGCGGAGCAATCACCGAATTCGTCGTCTACTGACCGTGCCGGAGGGCGCCATACCTTATTATTATGAAACCGTCGGAACTGCACAGTTCCGACGGTTTCATACATGTGTCCGACTGTTCCGGCCCCCGGTCGCAACACCGTTCCGCCCGCCTCTCCGAACAGTCGCTGCACAGCAAGCGGGAGACGGTTCGGTTCCTGCGGGCTGCACTCCGCTTCCCGCGGGATGCCGCCGCAGGGACAGGGTTTATTCCCGCCGTACCCAGTCGGTATACTCGAAAGGCCAGGGAAAATCCCTGCCGCGCTCGTGGTATTCGCGGAACACCACGCTCCAACCGCTGCGGTCCCACTCGGGGAAACGGGTATCGCCTTCGTAATCCCGCATCACGGTAGTCAGATAGATTCGGTCGGCCAGCGGCAGCGCCTGGGCGTATATCTGCCCGCCGCCCGTCACGAACACCTCCTCCTGCGCAGGAAAAAGACCGAGCGCCTCCTCCAGCGAACGGGCGACGGTCACTCCTTCCGGCGCATAGTCCGCCTGCCGGCTGACGACCACATTCATACGATTGGGAAGCGGCTTGCCGACCGACTCGAACGTCCTGCGCCCCATGATGACCGGATGGCCCGTCGTAATCGCCCGGAACCGTTTCAGGTCTTCGGAAATATGCCACAGCAGCGCGTTCCCGCCGCCTATCACGCCGTTCCGGGCAACGGCCACTATAATCGAAATCATACGGCAATCGGTGCTTTTATCGAAGGATACGGGTCATACCCTTCGAGGGTGAAATCTTCGTAGCGGAATCCGAAAATCGAATCGACCGCCGGATTGAGCTTCATGACCGGCAGGCTGCGGGGCGTACGGCGCAATTGTTCTGCGACCTGTTCGGTATGGTTCAGATAGATGTGCGCATCGCCGAGCGTGTGGACGAAATCGCCCGGACGTAGCCCGGTCACTTGTGCCATCATCAGGGTCAAGAGCGCATACGAGGCTATATTAAAAGGTACGCCGAGGAAAACGTCGGCGCTGCGCTGGTAGAGCTGACACGACAGGCGCCCCTGTGCGACGTAGAATTGGAACAAGGCGTGGCACGGCGGAAGCGCCATGCGGTCGATATCCGCCACGTTCCAGGCGCTCACGATGTGGCGGCGCGAATCAGGATTGGTACGAATGGATTGCTCTACGGCGGCAATCTGGTCGATGTGCCTTCCGTCCGGTGCCGGCCAGCTCCGCCACTGGTAACCGTATATGGGACCGAGCTCCCCGTCCGGCGCAGCCCATTCGTCCCAGATGGTCACTCCGTTGTCGTGCAGGTATTGGATGTTGGTGTCCCCGGCCAGGAACCACAGCAGTTCGTGGATGATGGAACGCAAATGGAGCTTCTTGGTTGTGAGCAGCGGGAATCCCCCGGCCAGGTCGAAACGCATCTGATAGCCGAAGATGCTCCGGGTTCCCGTCCCGGTTCGGTCGCTTTTCACGACGCCCTCCTTCATGATTTTATCCAGCAGGTCGAGATACTGTCGCATTTTTTCTTTCAAAGGTACGGCTTTTTCCCTTCATGCGGAAACGGGCCGCCGGCAGGTCTCCGATTTTCCCTCTTTCCGATGCCTGAATCGGGTACCGCCAGTCCGTTCCCGACCGCATTTTCCGAACACAAGAACACACAATCCGAACAGCATGTTATATTTCACACCACTTTAACATAATTAACAGGGGGGGGGGCAATTATACTTTATGTAAATAAAACACATTTTACTATTGTTTTTTGAATCATATAAAACTATATTTGTAAACGACTCGACCGACAGGCGGAGCGGCATCCGGACAGTAATACGTACCTACGAACGTTCAGCCCTAACAAACGGCGAGCCGACATGTCCAACACAAAAACTAAAAGCCTAATTATGAGAAAACTACTCCTGTGGGCCGCAACAGCGGCCGTCGCAGCCGTTGCAGCGGGCTGCACCACCGAAAAGGAAAATCTCCAGTACGTGCGTACGGATACGGCCCTGTGCACATTCCTCGCCGAAGGCAACGCCCCCCTGACCGTCAAGGTCGAAGCGTCCGGCAACTGGGAAGCCACGCCCCAGGCAACGTGGATAAAGGTCGGCGACCTGACGGCAACCTCCTTCACGCTCACCGTCGAGGACAACGAATCCTACACCGACCCGCGCGAAAGCAGCATCGAACTGACCTGCGGGGAAGCCGTACAGGAAATCAAGGTCATCCAGTTGCAGCGTGACAACGACGGGGCCGTATATCAAATGTACGCCGCCTACGACATGGGAGCCGCCATGTCGCCCAGCGGCCGTTACTGCGTGGGTACGCGCCACGTCCTGCAACCCGACAATACGTATTTCATGTATCCCACATTCCATAACCTGGATACGGGCGAGATAACCGAAATCGGGCCGCTGCTTTACGGCTCCCCCCTCAGCCTCGAAAAACCGATTGCCGTTACCGACCAGGGCACCGCATTCATCTACGGTCCCGATAACCATACGGTAGCCATCACGGTGGACGGCGACTACTTCATCCCCGAATCGCCTGCAGGATACGACAGCCCGAACATATCGGCCGTATCGGAAGACGGCAAGATATGGGTCGGCTACTGCTGGGGCGAAGCGATGCAATGCAGCCCCGTAATCTGGCGCGACGGCGTACCCGAACTGCTCGAAAAACCCGAACTGGATTACAGAGGTGTCAAAGTACCCAACCAGGTAATGGCCCGCGGCATGTCGCTCGACGGTTCGGTGATTTACGGTACCCAGTGGGAATTTACCGACACCGGAATGATTTACTGGAAAGACGGAAAGCTCCAGAACGTAGGCAAGGACATCTTCAAACTCACTCCCGTGTCCGCCTCGAACGGTACCGGCGGCACATACGAAACCAACCTGATAGAAGCCGGCATGTACTGTTTCGCCGAGACGCGCAACATCAGTCCGAACGGCAAATGGATAGCAGGCAAATATCGGGAAGAAAGCATGGATGAGAACGGGCTGATAACAAAGGGAACGACCTATCCGGCCTTTTACAATACCGAAACCGAAACGACCACGGTGATGCGCGACTATCCCGACTGCTCGGCCGTGACCGCGACGAACGACGGCCTCGGCATCATCGGCGACGGAACGACGATGATGTCCACCGGCAAGGTGGTGGAAATCGAGTCGGGCGCCTATCTGGGTACCTGTATCGAATACATACAGGAACAGTGGGGTATTACGGTAAGTACCGGTTACATTTCCTACATCCCGGCTTCGGGCGACCGCTGCTTAGGTACGATGATGACAACATCGGCGCTGGGCGTTTCGTTCACCCAGTTCAGCGTATCCCCCCGACCCGTCAAATAACGAAACCGCAACCTAAAACGAACAGTCATGAAAAAATTCCTTCTTTTCGCAGCGACGGCGGTACTGGCCGCATCCTGCAACAACACGGACGAAACGAAAACATACGAACTTTCGGCCGAACCCCTCACCCTCGCATTCGAAGCCGCCGGCAACGAAGTGGCGACGGTGGCAGTCACCGCGACGAACGTCGACTGGGATGCGGCCGTGGAGGAATCCGCAGCGGGCTGGCTCACGGCCGTAAAGGACGGCGACGACCTCCTGAAGGTCACCGCTACCGACAATACCGAGGAGGCGCCGCGCACGGCGACCATACGGATTGCGGACAAGGCCGGGAATGCCCAGCCGGTCAGCATCTCCGTCAGTCAGGCCGGAGCGACCGCTACCCCTTCGGCCGGCAGCATCGCCGTGGATAAGTCCGAACTCTCCTTCGGCTGGGAGGGCGGCACTTCGCAGACGTTCTCCGTAACCGTCACCGGCGAAGGCTTCACGTGGAAGGCTTCTGCCGACATTACTTCCGCAGGATGGCTCCATGCCGAAACCGACGGCAATACCGTAACCGTTACGACGGACGAAAACACCTCCGACGAACCGCGCACGGGCAAAATCAACATCCGCCCGAGCGACGAGACGGTGGAAAGCGTTTCGGTGACCGTCACCCAGCAGGGATGCGACCAGCAGCCCTCGCTCACGGTGGACAGGAAAGAGTTGCATTTCGGTGCCAACGACACCGAGCCGCAGGTCATCTCGGTACAGACCGTCCGGATACCGGAATGGAACATCCAGATAGGCCAGCCCGAAGGCGTAGACATGCTTTCCGCAACGATAGATAAGGAACAGGGAACCATTACGGTCGAAACAGCACGCAACATCTCCACTTCGCCGCGCACGGCGACCATCACCGTCCAGACGGGAGGCATCGTGGATGACATCGTAATCAACGTAACACAGGACGGCAGCGACACGGAAGCCACCAGTACGCTGACAGGCGACGTGGAACTGACGGCAGCGAACTTCGCCGTGAGCAAAATTACCGTATCGTCCGACCAGTCGGAGGAGGCAACTCAGTCCATATGGTCTATGGAAATCCACGATGAGGGCTGCTACCGCAACCCGAATACGGGCTGGCTCACAGGCACCGGCATCTTCCTGACACTCCAACTCGTCAATGCACGGCCGACCGACTATTCCTTCCTGCCCGACGGCACCTATACGGTGGACGGCGAACCTACTACCAATCCCGAAACGGGCATGCTGGAATACCGGATACCGGCAGTCGTGGCAGGCGGTTATACGCGTCCGGGATTTTACGGAGCAAGCTCCTTCGTCCGGTACGAAGACGGTACGGAGACGGAAGGTACCGCGATTTACGGCGGCACGGTAACCGTTTCGCGCGAAGGCGATGTCTATACGTTGGTTTTCGACCTGAAGGACGACGCGGAAAATACCATTTCCGGAACGTACACGGGAACAATCACCGAATACCTCGTGCAGTAAGCATCCGCACGATACGAAGCGGAATAAATTCTTTTCACAGACGAACCTCCGGCGCAGGGATTGCGCCGGAGGTTTTTCATGGCTCCGGCAGACGCGCGGGCAGAAGGGGCGAATGCCTGAACCGGCACGAACGCCACGGAATATTCCGAAAGGAAACAGGGGAATGGCCCGACACGCGGTGCGGTGCGTCGCGTCCGAGAAAACCGCAAAGGGCCCGGCGGCGGCACCCTTCCGGCCACTGACGGACGCGGCGGGCGGCGGTTGCCGTCAGCGACCGGGGCCTACGACCACGGCGGTCAGGTCGTCGGGAGCGAGGTACCGCAGGGCGAGTTCCCGTACCCGTTCGGGGGTCGTCTCCCGCACCTGTCGGACGAATGCGCCGAGGTATCCGTTGTCGAAACCGTTCTGTATGTTTTCGATGGTCACGTCGGCGATTCCGAACGGCCCGTCGAGAATGCGCAGCACCTCGCCGACCATGATGTTCCGTACGAGGGCGAGCTCCTCCTCCGGTACGGGGTCGCGCCGCAGCCGCTCTATCTCTGCGAATATCTGCGCGAGCGCATCTTCGGTGAACTGCGCGCCCACCTCGGTCGCGGCGGCGAAATAGCCGCTCCGGTCGAAATTGACCATGGCCGAATAGGCTCCGTAGGTATAGCCGCGTTCCTCGCGCAGATTATGCACGAGCCGCGAGCCGAAGTAACCGCCCAGCACGGCGGCGACCACCTGCATGCCGATGAAATCGGGATGGTTCCGCGGAAAGAGCACGCGCCCCACACGGATGGCCGACTGCACGGCTCCGGGAAAAGGCATGTCGGCACGGGCGATGCTGCACGGCTCCGGGAACCGGAGACGTTCGCCCGCGCTTCCGTTCCGCATCCCGGCAATGAAAGCCTCCACCCCGCGCAGGCGGGCATCGTCCACGTCGCCGCTCATCACCGCGAAACACCCGTCGGCGGTATAGCGTTCCTCGTAAAAGGCGCGCACGTCCTCCCGGCGCAGGTCGTCGTACAGCTCCGCGGGAGACGACACGCCGTAAGGGTGCGTGGCGCCGTACAGGGATTTCGCGAAAAGCTCCCGTGCGTTGAAATCGACCTTGGTACGGTTGATTGCGAGCGTCTGGCGGCTCTTGGCACAATAGGTGCGCAGCTCCTCCTCCGGAAACTCCGCTTCGAGCAGGATGCGTCGGGCGACCTCCAGGGTCTTATCGAAAAACTTCGACAGACACACGAAAGTCACCACGCTCCAGTCGCGGTCCATCGACACGTCGAACCAGGAACCGTAATAATCGAGCCGTTCGGCTATCTGCTGCGAAGTCATGTCCCGGCTCCCTTCGGCGAGGTTGTTCACCGTGGCCGATGCACTGAAGGGCACCCGCTGCCACGAAGAACCGGCACGGAAAACGAAACTGACCCGCACCACTCCGTACTCCGGAGCGGGCAGGGCGTATATCCGTACCCCGGACGCCGTGCGGTATTCGTACGCATCGGGCACGTTCAGCCGTTCCGGAATGACCGTCTCCGGCTGCCGGCTGCGGTCGAAAGATATGCTATTTCCCATTGCTGCCATAGATTACGAGCGTTGCACTTGCCTCCCTGCGGAACAGCCGCCGGGCCGTTTCCATGATTTCCCCGGCATCCACGCCGCGGTAGGCTTCCAGTTCGGAATTGACCAGCGGCAGGTCGCCGAGCATGGCGTAATAGGCGAGGTTGAGCGCCTTGTTCATGACGTTCATCTCGCCGTAGAGCATGTTCGCCTCGAACTTGTTGCGCACTTTCTGCAACTCCTCCCCGCCGACGGGTTCGCCGCACAGCCGTTCCAGCTCGTCCCACAGTGCCCGCTCACCCTCCGCCGCGCTCACGCCCGGCATCAACTGCCCCGTCAGGATGAACAGGCCGGGGTCGATGTCGCCCGTAATGTACGCGTTCACGGCGGAAAAAAGGTGCCGGCGCTTCACCAGTTCGCGGTAGAGCCGCGCCGACGTACCGCCCGCGAGCAGGTCGGTCATCACGTCGCAGCAATAATACTCCGGGCTCCGCCTGCCGCCCATATGGAGCGCGACGGTCACCTGCGTGGCCGGGACGTCGCGGGCAACCTCCAGCCGGCGCGCCTGCGCCTGCTCCGGTTCCGCAGGGAAGGTATCCGCCGGAGCCGGGACACGCTCCAGCTGCCCGAACCACCGCTCGGCGAGCGCGAACACGCGCTCCGGCTCGATGTCTCCCGATACGGCGAGCACGGCGTTCGACGGCACGTAGTACCGTCTGTAAAAGGCCGTAACGTCGGCGAGCGTCGCCTCGCGTATGTGGTCGGGCATCGCCCCTATCGTGGGCCACCGGTAGGGATGTACCTCGTAGGCCAGCGCCCGCAGCAGCAGCCATTGCTCTCCGTAGGGCTGGTTGAGGTAGCGCTGCTTGTACTCTTCGATGACCACCGACTTTTCCGCTTCGAGCTTCTTCGGAGTGATGTCCAGACCGGTCATCCGGTCCGACTCCAGCCAAAGGGCCGTTTCGATGTTGTCCTTCGGCAACGTCATGTAGTAGTCCGTGTAGTCGTTGTTCGTGAAGGCGTTGTTCTCTCCGCAGGCCACCTGCACGGGCAGGTCGAAATCGGGCACGAGCTTCGTCCCCCTGAACATCAGGTGCTCGAACAGATGGGCGAATCCGGTGCGGTGCGGCTCCTCGTTACGGGCCCCCACGCAGTAGAGCATGTTGACCGCCGCGAGCGACGAGAGCCGGTCGCGGTTGGCCACCACCCGCAGCCCGTTGCCGAGCCTGTATTCCGAATAATCTATCATGGCATTCCTCGTTAGGCGGAACGGCAGCGACCCGAAGCCCCCGTCGTCCCGCAGCAAAGTTACGGTTTCTTCGCAAGAATCGGGCCCGCAGCCGGTGCCGGGCATCGTATTTGCCGGGAGAAATCGTTACTTTTGCTCCGTAACGCACGGCCGGCACACGGGGAACGCTCCGTCCCGGCGCAAGAGACAACAGGGTGCGCGGTACGCCCCGGCGGAACGAACGGACACGGCGGAGCGAAAACGGGGAAGTTCGGAAAAGCAACCGTGCGAAGGGCCGGATACGGCGACGCACCATACACGAAAACGATGGCAACACAGACACAGGAACGGTTCGACGCACTGAAACGATTTTACGCCGAAGGACATACGCGGGATACCGCATTCAGGAAACGATACCTGCACCGGCTCTACGATGCGGTCAGGGCCCGCGAAGAGGAGATTGCGGCCGCACTGCACGCCGACCTGCACAAATCGCCCGAAGAGGCCTACCTCACCGAAACGGGCATCGTGCTGGCCGAAATCCGCGACCAGCTCCGCCACATGAACCGCCGTGCGCGGAGCCGGCGGGTGCGCACCCCGCTCTTCCTCTTTCCCTCGTCGAGCCGCATCGTCCGCGAACCGAAAGGTGTCGTGCTCGTCATGGCACCGTGGAACTACCCGTTCCAGCTCGCGCTCGACCCGCTGGTCGGAGCCCTGGCCGCGGGCAACTGCGTGGCGCTGAAACCCTCCACGACCTCGGCACACACCTGCCGCCTGATACGGGAACTCGTCGGGGAGGCCTTCCCTCCGGAATACGTCGCGGTCTTCGACGGCAGCCACGACGAGGCCGCCGAACTGCTCGAATGCCGCTTCGACCACATTTTCTTCACGGGCGGCGCCTCGTTCGGCCGCACGGTCATGCAAAAGGCGGCGGCGCATTTGACACCCGTCACGCTCGAACTCGGCGGCAAAAGCCCCTGCATCGTAGACCGCACGGCCGACCTCGACGTTGCGGCACGCAAAATCGCATGGGGCAAGCTCCTGAACGCCGGCCAGACCTGCATCGCCCCCGACTACCTTTTCGTACACCGCGACGTGAAGGAAGCGCTGCTCGACAAAATCAAAGCGTATGCCGTCCGTTTCTACGGCGAGGATTTCCGGCGCAGCGCCGCCTGGCCCCGCATCGTCAGCGAGCGGGCCTTCGCACGGCTGCAGGGCTATATCGACGACGAGGCGGAACGCATCGTATGGGGCGGAACGTACGACGCGGCGGAACGCTTCATCGCTCCCACCCTCGTCGATGCGCCGCCGCCCGACTCGCCGCTCATGCAGGAAGAGATATTCGGCCCCATCCTGCCGGTTCTTACCTTCGACGACCCGGATGCCGTGGCCGACTTCGTCAACGCCGGAGAAAAACCGCTCGCCTTCTACTATTTCGGACGAAAGAGCGACGGAATGCGCCTCATCGCCCGCACCTCCTCCGGGGGAGCCTGCATCAACGACACCGTCGTGCACATTGCCAACCCCAGCCTGCCTTTCGGCGGTACGGGAGCCAGCGGCATGGGACGGTACCACGGCCGTTATTCGTTCGACACCTTCTCCAACCTGCGGGGAACGGTCGTCTCCCGGCGCCGCGCCGACCCGACACTCCGCTATCCTCCCTACGACCGCAGCTTCGGCATCCTGAAAAAGGTGTTGTAAACCGCTCCCCGACGCACGACGGGCCGCACGGGGGGGGGCGCCGCAGCCGGCACGGGAAACGGGAAACGACATGCGGCGGCACCGCCCGCGGAGGCCGGAGAGCCGCCCCGGAACACAATAACGGCCCCCGCCGCACGTTAGAAGGCGCGGCCCGGAGTGCCGGAACCGGAAGCAAAACGCACGGAAAATATGGAATTTCTACTCGAATACGGTTACATAGGGCTTTTCATCGGTGCCTTTCTCGCGGCGACCATTCTGCCGATGAGTTCCGACGTGCTGCTCGTGGGGCTTCTCGCAGTCGGCGCCGACCCTTACATTTCGGTCGCGGTGGCGACGGTGGGCAACTGGCTCGGCGGCCTTACTTCCTACTGGCTCGGACGCGCAGGCAAATGGGAATGGATAGAGAAATACTTCAAGGTCAAACGGGAAACCATCGAAAAACACCAGCACAGGGTGGCCCGCTACGGGAGCCTGCTCGCCTTCTTCACCTGGCTGCCGCTGATAGGCGACGTCATGGCCATCGCGCTGGGCTTTTACCGCGTGGACTGGAAAAAGACCACGGTGTTCATGCTGATAGGCAAAGGGGCCCGTTTCGTTACATGGGCCCTGCTCTTCTACTGGGTGAAGCCTCTTTTCGTCTGACGCCGGCCCTGTGCGGCTCCGGACAAAACAGGATAACGGAACGAACCGCATGCACCGCACCGCCGGCATCGGTACGGTCCCGAAAAAACATTGCGCTCCTTGCGGTTTTTCGATTTTCCTACTATATTTGCAAACTGCAGCTGCATGGTTGCCCGCAGCGGTTTGCCTGAAAATTCTTGCGGTACCGTGCAACAGAACGGGCGTTTCGTACGTCTTATAAAGAGAGACTAAACAAACAACCAATTTTATACATTTAATGTTACCGACAATGAAAAAGTACTTTTTGATGTTCGCAACCTTTGCCGCAGCATTGACCATGATGTCCTGCAACAAAGATGAAGGAACAACCCCGCCACCGGAGACCGAAGACGACGAGCTCAAACTCAACCTCGACGAAGCTCTCTACTACGGAGAGAAGCTGGGCGCCGACGCCGGATACTATTCGATGACCTTCGTCGTGGACGATACGAACAACAAGCTCCGTCTCGACATGTTCGGTTCGGTCGTAGACCCTACCAACAAGCCCAAACTGAGTGCCGGTTCCTATGAACTCGGAACCCGCGAAACGCCTACGGCAAAGACCTATTTCGTAGCTACCTCCGGTACCGATACCGAGGGAACGCTCTATTGGAATAACGAAACCCCTGTACTTATTACGGGCGGTACGGTGAACGTGCAGTCCGCTGCCGGCGGTTACACCATCAAGGTGGAACTCACCGCAGGCGACGAAACAATCAAGGCCAAATACAGCGGCAACATATCTTTCGAAGACGTACGCGTAGACCCGCCGAGAACGCCCATTACGGCAAATGCATACATCGCTCAGTACAACGGAGAATATACGCTCGCGACGAATCAGGTAGGTACGCTCGTTTTCCTGATGCAGGATGCCGAAAACACCAACCAGCAGCTCCAGCTCAGCATCACCATCCCCTACCCGACCGAAGGCGACTATCCGGCCGACTATGTAACCATGCCGGAAGGTACGTTCGAAGTCGTGGATAATCCGCAGGAAGCCTATCAGATTATCCCGACGAGCAACGACGTCGCCGAAGGCACCTACTCCGCAGAAATCGTGTACAAATCGGGAACTATTTCTTACGGTGTGCTGATTCAGGGCGGTACAGTAACGATTACCAAAACGGGGGAAAACACCTACGACATCACCACCGACTTGTCGGGTACCAAATTCTCCTATCCCAGCGGTTCTACCAATATACAACTCGGTCAGGAAGTAACGGACATCGTATGGACCCTCACCGGTGCCAAAGTACAGTATGCACTGGACATGACCAACCCGATGAGCTCGCTCACCGAAAACAAGGAACTGACCGACCTCACGTCGATATTCATCGATACGTGGCAGGTATCCACTACCACCCACATCTGGAGGATTCTGCTCCACGAGAACGACCTCGTACTCGATGACACCAACGAATACTATGAAACCAACGGTACGCTGTACGTAAGCGGCGAAGGCGACGTGATGATGATTCAGCTTTGCACTGATGCGAATACGCAATTCCCGGTAGGCAAGTTCGCTCTGGAAAACTCTTACGACTATCTCTACCCGCAGGGCCAGACGCTTTCCGGCAAACCGATAGTCAATGCAGGCGGTGCAGACGCACTCGGACTGGGCGTCGGTACGTGGTATTTCAACATCGGTCTTAACGACGAAGGCCAGCCTGCTACCTTAGGCGGCGCAGGTGCGGTAATCAAGGAAGGCTATGTCGAAATCAGCGAAGCAGACGATGCCTATACGTTCGACATAAACGTATTGGATAAGTACGGCCATACCATAACCGGTACATTCAAATTCACGAAGAGCACCGAAGGGGCTGCAAATTTCTCTGCAAACGGAGTAAAAGTATTCAATGCTTCCGACCTTCAGGTACGTCCCATGATGAATACGCTCATGCCCTACTCCGCTATCGCTGAGCATCCCGGTATCGCCGTCGCTTTCTAAGATTACGATACGTAAATGTCAAAAATGCCCCGACGATTGACTTGTCGGGGCATTTTCCTTACGTAATAGACCGGCAGTCAGTCCTGCTTCGAGAAGAGACGAACGACATGCCGGCCGAAAGACAGGTATGCTTACGGAATCTTCTTCCGATACCGCCCCCCGGCCTCCGCCACACCATTCGCACCTGCATGTACCAGAAAACCGCATTATCAATTATTATTGTAAATTTTGCCAGAAATTACATATCTTTGTCTGGATACTTGGTCCGGAAATCCCGACAGACAACACAGAAGGAGCCGGCAGAGATTATTTTCAGACGACATGCAACAAAAACGGACAAACGCGCGTCTTTAAATAGAAACAGAACTATTAAACATAAATTTCTCTAACAATCATTGCTATGAAAAAACTCTTATTGTTGGCATCCGCGACGGTTATGGCCGCGATGATGTATTCTTGTAACGAGCCTACTCCCCCGAATACCGGAAATGGAGGTGAAGGCGGAGGCGGAGGTGAAACCGAATACAAATTCACTACTGCCAGCGACGCCGTTTACTACGGCGAAAAAATGGGTGAAGGTTCCGGTTTTTACACATTTACCCTTTCGGACGACAAGGGCAACAAGGTACGCATCGACTGTTTCGGTACGGTAGCGTCGAATGCGAATAATCCCCGTTTCACAACGGGCGATTACACTGCCGGTAGCCTCGAAGAACGCACAAAACGCACATTCGTTACAACCGACACGGCTACTGCCGAAGAAGGTACCATTTTCTGGAAAGGCAGCGACGCTTATCCCATTGATGGAGGTACGATGAATGTAACCAGCCAGGGCGGCAGTTTTATATTAACGATTAAATTCACCTCCGGAGAAACAAAATTCGAAGGAGCCTACGAAGGTTCGCTCAAATTCGAAGGCAAAGCGACTGTTCCGCCGAGAAAGGTAGACCCCAACCCCAGGCCCGTTATCGGCACGATGGGTGCTTACTACGGTAAATACAACGATAACGAAGCCACCACGGGCATGTTCATGTTCGGGATGTTCTACAAAGGCGATACGGAAACGGGAGCGAACGTAGAAGCGCTGCAGCTTCAGGGTTACATGCCGCTGGCGGAAGACAACGACCAGGCCTACCTCGCCGAAGGTACCTACACCATCACTACTTCCAAGGACAACACCGATGCGTTCTCTCTCGTAGCCGGCGGTATCGACGTCCAGAATGGCTATTACGGAGCATACGAATATTACACCGATGCTCAGGGCATCATCACCAAAGGCTACATCATCAGCGAAGGTACCATGACCGTGACCAAGAACGGCGACAACTACAAGATTGTAGCCAACTTCAAAGGCACCAGGTCCGACCAGAAGAGCATCATCGGTACCGAGCTCGAAGAAATCAACTACGAATACGAAGGTGCACTGGAGCCGATGATGAACTACGCCGACCCGATGAGCAAGCTGGAAGAGAGCAAAGAGCTCGGCGCTATGAACAACAAGGCACTCGTACAGGTCATCCCCAATGCAACGGATAACTTTACGGCATGGCTCTACTACATCTTCGGGGAAGGTCTGACTTACACCATCAACGATAATGTACTTGACATTTCCGGTACGGGCGACCTCATCATGCTCGCTATCTGGGGCCCGGCGCAGACTACCGACAACCCCGTAGGCGAATTCCCGATGAGTCCCGGTTACGGTCTGCTCTATGAAGACGGCAGTGCGATGCCCGGCAACCCCGTAATCGGTTCGAGCATCGACCCGCAGCAGGGCTGCTGGTACACCCATGCAGTCAAACAGGGTACGACGCTGTCGCTGGACAATTACGCAGGCGCAATGCCCGACAAGGGCCGCATCATCACCAAACCGGCCGAAGACGGTACGAACCAGATTGTTGATTTCGAGTTCTACGATAAGAACGACTATGTAATTTCGGGTATCTACGAAGGCGAAATGGAAGTAATCAAGGCCACCCAGTCGGCTGCAATGGCACAGGCGGGTCTCTCGTACATCCCGTCCTTCCCGATAGCGCCCGGATTCATCGTTCCCGCAACTCCGTTCCAGATTCGGTTCGCGGACTAAGGAGTGACGACATCCATACCAGGCAGGCGGTTCCTTCAGGGAGCCGCCTGTTTTTTATCGTCCTCCCCGCAGGAACCGGCCGTTTTTCCCTATTTTTGACTACCTTTGCGGTCGGAAAGGATTCGTCCGCTCTTCCGGGAGGACGATGTATTGTCAAACCAATCACGGCACTGTATGGACGATGGCAGTTGTAAAGACAAAAATCGCAGCGGTATCCTACCTGAATACCGTGCCGTTCATCTACGGTATCCGACACGCGGATAAACTGCGTGCCGAGCTGTTGCTCGCCCCTCCTGCCGCATGCGCAGGGAATTTCCTCGACAAGAAAGCCGACATCGCGCTCGTCCCGGCCGGGGCGTTGCCGTTGCTGGAAGATGCCGAAATCGTCACGAACTACTGTATCGGTGCGGAAAAGAGCGTCCGGACGGTCACGGTCATGAGCGACGTACCGATAAGCGAAGCATCGGTACTGTGGCTCGACTCGCACTCCATGACCTCGGCGCTGCTGTGCAGGATACTCGCCGCCGAGCTGTGGCATATCCGGCCCGAATGGAGGGAGCTGACCGACTATTCCGTGGCGGAACATCCCGCTGCAGGCGAAGCCTTCCTCTTCATCGGCGACAAGGTATTCGGTTACGAAGGCAAATTCCGTTACACGTACGACCTGGCAGACTGCTGGCGGGAACTGACCGGCAAACCGTTCGTGTTCGCCGTATGGGTAGCGCGGCGGGGCACGCCTCCCGAAACGGTCGATGCGCTCGAAAGTTCGCTGGAGCTCGGCGTCGAACGCATCTGGGAAGCAATCGTCGAAAGCGGACACAGCGAAAAGGACTATGCCTACGCTTATCTGACGGAAAACATCGATTTCCTGTTCGATTACCAGAAACGACAGGCGCTCGAACTCTTCCGCGAGAAGGGAAGGAAATTCACCCCGCGTTCCAATCCGGGGTAAGTTGCGCACGGGGTTCAGGAGCGGAGCAGCGGAAGGCTCCGGCAATGTCACGCAAACGAAATAACCAACCCAGGCGCAACCGAACCATGATAACGATATACCTGAAACAATACAACAAAATCGTCCGCAACCCCGACCTCAAAATATTCGACGAGCTGGGTTACGACGATATTCTGTGGATAGACCTGCTCAACGCCTCCATCAAGGAGCAGAAGGAGGTGGAGAACTTCATGGAAATCAACCTCCAGACTAAGCAGCAGGTAGAAGAAATCGAAACGTCGTCGAAATATTCCGAGACGGAGAATGCCATCTTTTCCAATGCCGATTTCTTCGTGCACACACCCGAAGGCATTACGGTGGAACCCGTCTCCTTCGTCATCAGCGAAGGAGTGCTGATTACCGTGCGGCAGTCGGAGTTCCGCACGTTCGCCGAGGCGGAGAAGCGCCTTCAAATCAATTCGAGGGGGTATACCACAGGCTACCACCTGTTCGTCTCCATTCTCGAAATACGTATAGATGCCGACGCCGACGCCGTAGAAGCCGTCTCCAAGCAAATCGCCACGCTCAGCAAGGAAATCGGGGCGCAGGACCGCGTCAGCCAGAACGAAATACGCCACATCAACACGCTGCAGGAGACGACGATGATGATGCGCGAGGTCATCTTCGACCGGCAGCGGCTCCTTTCGGGCATCCTCAAAAGCGAACGCTTCCCGAACGACATCTATCCGCGGCTGCAACTCATGATACGCGACGTGAACTCCATCGTGAGCCATGCGGACTTCAGTTTCGAACGCCTCGACTTCCTGCGCGAAACGGCACTGGGCCTCATCAACCTCGAACTCAACAACACGACGAAGATATTCACCATGGCCTCGGTGTTCTTCATGCCGGCCACGCTGATAGCCAGCATCTACGGCATGAACTTCAAATTCATGCCGGAACTGGACTGGCGCATCGGATATCCGGCGGCACTGGGTCTCATGGCACTCGTATCGTTCCTGTGCTACCGCTTCTTCAAGCACCGCAAATGGCTGTAATTCCCCCGCAGCCGGGCCTGCGGCGAGCGGTACGGAACATGCCGCACGGCCCGCTGTTTGCATACTCGCGAAATAAATAAATTCGTATTTTTGCACCATCGTAAACACACGAACATGCCTACCAAACTGTACGACGATATCATCTTCGGGCCCGTACGCAGCCGTCGGCTCGGCCTCTCCCTCGGCGTGAACCTGCTGCCGCTCGAATGCAAGCTGTGTTCGTTCAACTGCATCTACTGCGAATGCGGCTGGACGGAAAAAGGGCACAAGGCCAATTTCAACAAACGCGAAGACGTGGCCCGTCTGCTCGCCGACAAACTGTTCGAAATGGTCAATGCGGACAATGCCCCGGACGTCATCACCTTCGCGGGCAACGGAGAACCGACCATGCATCCCGAATTCGAGGCCATCATAGACGACGTTCTCCGGATAAGGGACAACTACGCACCTTCGGCCAAAGTATCGGTGCTGACCAACGGTACGATGCTGAAGAAGGAGAGCGTCCGCCGTGCCCTGAAAAAGGTGGACAACAACATCGTGAAGCTCGATTCGGCATTCGACGAAACGGTTCGCCTGATAGACAACCCGCTCGGTGCGTACAGCGTGGCGGAAACCGTCGGCTGCATGAAGCTGTTCGAAGGCGACCTCATCGTGCAGACCATGTTCCTGCGGGGCGAATACGACGGCAGGCCGGTGGACAACGCTACGGAACGCGAAGTGTCGGCCTGGCTCGAACTGATTCAGGAGATAAGGCCGCGGCAGGTTATGATATACACCATCGACCGCGACACCCCCGACCCGAACCTCGAAAAGGTTTATCTGGACGAGTTGGAAGATATCGCGCGGCGGGTGCGCGCACTCGGCATCGAATGTTCAGTAGCAGGATAGTTCAGGCATGGTAACCACCGAACAGATAAAGGAGCTCATCGGCAGGCGCGACGACCTGCGCCGCCACCTCGCCATCGAGGACAAGCTCGTGGAACTCGACGAAGAACAGTCCAAGACGCTCGCGCCCGACTTCTGGGACAAGCCGGAGGAGGCGGAGAAACAGCTGCGCAAAGTGGCGGGCATCAAGAGTTGGATAGACGACTACGACGCCATCGACAGGCTCTGCGGCGACCTGGAACTGATGCCCGACTTCGTCCGCGAAGGCGGCGCAACGGAGGAAGAGCTCGACGCGCTGTATGCCGACACGCTCGCCAGAACCGAGGCGCTGGAGATGCGCAACATGCTCCGCGGCCCGGAAGACAGGATGGGCGCCATCATGGACATCAATTCGGGTGCCGGCGGTACGGAGAGCCTCGATTGGGCCTCCATGCTGCTGCGCATGTATACGCGCTGGGGCGAGCTGAAAGGCTACAAAGTGCGCATCGCCGACCTGCAACAGGGGGAAGAGGTGGGCGTCAAGTCGGCCACCATCGAATTCGAAGGCGACTACGCCTACGGTTTCCTGAAAAGCGAGAACGGCGTGCATCGCCTCGTACGCCTGTCGCCCTTCAACGCCAACAACAAAAGACAGACGACCTTCGCTTCGGTATTCGTATCGCCTGCAGTGGACGATACCATCGAAATCAACATCAATCCCGCCGACATCACCTGGGACACCTACCGCAGCAGCGGTGCCGGCGGTCAGAACGTCAATAAGGTGGAGACGGGCGTGCGTCTGCGGTACAACTCGAAAGACCCCGATACCGGCGAACCGGTGGAGTTCCTTATCGAGAATACCGAAACGCGTTCGCAGCTCATGAACCGCGAGAACGCCATGCGTATTCTCAAATCGAAACTCTACCAGCGCGAGCTCGAAAAGCGTCAGGCCCTTCAGGCGCAGCTCGAAGGACAGAAGAAGAAAATCGAATGGGGCTCGCAGATACGGAGCTACGTATTCGACGACCGCCGCGTCAAGGACCACCGTACGGGGCACCAGACCTCGGACGTGGAGCGCGTCATGGACGGCGAAATCGACGATTTCATCAAGGCATACCTCATGGAATTCGGCGCATCGGCCCAATAGGCCTGCCGCACGAACCGCCACGGAATAGAAGGTGCCGCTGCGTTTGCGATACGCAGCGGCATCGTTCTTGCTGCGGGGTACACGTTCCGAACGGCTGCGCTCCGCAGAGAAGGAAATACACCGGCCCCGAAAGCCGTGCCGGTACTGCGCTCCAATCGCCGCCATTCCTCCGCAAAGAACTGTTCGGTCGCCGCACCTGCCGCAAAGAAGCGGATGCCGACCGGGCACGGCAGCAACGTCCCGTTTTAAAAATTATCCGTCAATGTAATAATATATTGTTGCCAAATTGTTATATTGCATCTACCTTAGACGTCAATAATACCGGAATGGCCGGGAAATGCGGCCGGCACACGCCGCCGGACGGCGGACGGGTTTACAAAACGATACGGCAGATGCTCCTACTGAAAGACATCCACAAGACCTACAACGCAGGTTCGCCCCTGCATGTACTCAAGGGCATAAACCTCGAAATCGAAAAGGGCGAATTCGTTTCCATCATGGGAGCGTCGGGTTCGGGCAAATCCACGCTGCTGAACATCATGGGCATCCTGGACGACTACGACCGGGGCGAATACTACCTCGACGGCCGCCTCATCCGGGGGCTCAACGAAACGCAGGCAGCCGCTGCCCGCAACCGTATGATAGGATTCATCTTCCAGTCGTTCAACCTCATCAATTACAAGAATGCCATGGAGAACGTGGCGCTGCCCCTCTACTACCAGGGAGTTCCGCGGCGACGGCGCAACGCCGTTGCGCTCGAACTGCTCGACAGGCTCGGCATCCGGGACTGGAGCACGCACATGCCCAACGAAATGTCGGGCGGCCAGAAACAGCGGGTAGCCATCGCACGGGCGCTCATCAACAAACCGCAAATCATCCTCGCCGACGAACCTACCGGAGCCCTCGACAGCAAGACCTCGCAGGAGGTGATGGACCTGCTGCGGCAGGTGAACGACGAAGGAATGACCATCATTTGCGTCACCCACGAACGCGACATCGCCCTGCAGACGGACAAAATCATCTACCTGAGGGACGGCGTCATCGAATCGATAACCGACACGGAGCGATAGGCCATGCGGGAAATACTCACCGAAATAGGTACATCCATACGCAAGAACAAACTGCGGACGTTCCTCACGGGATTTTCCGTAGCATGGGGCATCCTCATGCTCATCATCCTGCTCAGTTCGGGCAACGGCCTCCAGAACGGCCTTATGGCCAACTTCGACTACATGGCCAACAACTCCATCGAACTCTACAGCAGCCGTACCTCGATGCCCTACGCCGGTTATGCCGAAGGCCGGATTATTTACCTGTCCGACAAGGATATCGACATTCTCCGGAAGGAGTTCCCGAATGTGGACAAGGTGACGTCGAGCGCATGGTATTCGGGAGCGATGATGACCTGCGGCGACCGTTACATCAACGTCTCCATGCACGGCGTCCGCCCCGAACACACCGACGTATTCAAAATCAACATGTTAGAGGGTCGTTTCATCAACCGGCAGGATATCGATGCACGGCGCAAGGTGTGCGTCATCAGCCAGCCGGTCCGCGAAGTACTCTTCGGCACCGAATCGCCGTTAGGGAAAGAAGTGGTGCAGAGCGGTGTGGTGTGGACCGTAGTGGGCGTCTACAAAGACTATGTTTACGGCAACCAGAACAGCGCCTTCATCCCCTATACCACCGGGCAGCTCGTCTATATGAAGAACGACCCGTGGATAGGCTACATCGTCTTTACGCTCGAAGGCATCGAGACGGACGACCGGATGGCCGCGTTCGAAGAATCCGTGCTGCGCCGCCTCTCGTACGAACACAACTACTCCCCGGCCGACAAGAACGCCATCTACCTCTACAACAACTTCAACCAGTTCAAAGGCATGAACCGGATATTCCGCGGACTGGACATGTTCATCTGGATTATCGGGTTGGGTACGCTGCTGGCCGGTATCGTCGGCGTCAGCAACATCATGCTCGTTACGGTGAGGGAACGTACCTTCGAGTTCGGCATCCGCAAGGCGCTCGGCGCCAAGCCCTCCTCCATCATCCGGCTCATCCTCATCGAATCGGTGGCGATTACCGCCCTGTTCGGTTATGTAGGTCTCGTGCTCGGCATGGCGGCTATGGAAGTCGTCAATCACGTCATCGAAGCCGCGGCGACCGCTTCGCCCGAAACGTTCTCCATGTTCCGCAACCCGACGCTCGACCTGCGGGCGGCCGTTTCGGCGACCGTCGTCCTCATCATAGCAGGACTCGTGGCCGGATACGTACCCGCCCGGAAAGCGGCCCGGCTCAAAACGATAGACGCGCTGCACCACAACAAATAACATCAAGCCATGTTCGACCTCGACCGCTGGAAAGAAATCTGGGAAACCATCGCCCGCAACCGCAAAAGGAGCATCATGACCGGGCTCGGCGTCTTCTGGGGCATCTTCATGTTCACCGTGCTGATGGGGTTCGGCATGTGGCTGGGCCGCACCGCCACCGCGTCGCTGGGAGGATACTCCACGAACACCTCCTACTTCTTCACCGACCAGACGAGCATCCCGTACAAGGGAATGCCTTCGGGAAGGTGGTGGGACTTCGACACGCGCGACCTGGAGGCTATCCGGCGACAGGTTCCCGAAATCAAATACGCGGCGGCGATGAACTGGGGCGGCCGACAAAACGTATCGCACAACGACCGAAAAGGCGAATACTACCTGATGGGATACACGCACGACTTCCAGCAAATCAATCCGCAGCCGCTCAAATTCGGACGTTTCATCAACCGTCCCGACATGGACGGCAAGCGCAAGGTTTGCGTCATCGGCGAACAGATATGGAAAGAACTCTTTCCCGGCGGCGAGAATCCCGTAGGCGAAAACATCAAGATGAACGACCTGTACCTCACGGTCGTGGGCGTCATGGAACGGGGCAGCACCTCGATAAACATAGGAAGCAACCCCGAAACCACCATCGCCGTACCCAACCCGCTCGTACAACAGCTCTGGAACGAAGGCACCTCGGTGGATATGATAGTCGTCACGGCCGAAGACGGCGCCTCCATCGAGAAAGTGGAGGAGCAATGCAAACGCATCATAGCAGCCAACCACATCATCTCGCCCGACGACAAGAAAGCCATCAGCGGCTTCAACCTCGGCGAAGAGTTCGAGAAGCTGAACGGACTGCTCGGCGGCATCGGGCTGCTGACGTGGATTGTGGGACTGGGCACGCTGCTGGCCGGCATCGTCGGCGTCAGCAACATCATGCTGGTCATCGTGCGCGAACGGACGCAGGAAATCGGCGTGCGCCGGGCGATAGGAGCCCGTCCGTGGTCCATCATATCGCAAATCCTCTCGGAGAGCTTTCTGCTGACGTTCATCGCCGGCATACTCGGACTCGCGGCAGGGGTGGGCCTGCTCTCGTTATTCGAGAAACTGATTGCAACAAGTATGGACGGCGGTATGCAGCCGCTGCAAATAACGTTCGGACTCGGCATCACGGCGACCCTCATCATCATCGCCGGGAGCCTGCTGGCCGGCATCATTCCCGCCAGCCGCGCCATGAAAATCAAGGCGGTGGACGCCATAAGGGAAGAATAAACCGCACGAAACCGAAACAAGCATGCGTAAGATTTTAAAACATAGCTGTTATGAAAAAGGTATTCAGGATACTGCTCATCGTCCTGCTCGCGGGGCTGTTCATCGGAACATTCGTGTTCCTGTGGAACAAGACGCGGCCGGTCAAGACCGTGTATGCAATCGTGACTCCCATACGCGACACCATATCCCAGTACGTGGTGGCCACCGGTCAGGTCGAACCGCGCGACGAAGTACTCATCAAACCGCAGATTTCGGGTATCATCTCGACCCTGCACAAAGAGGCGGGCGACATGGTGCGCCAGGGCGACGTGATAGCGACCGTAAAGGTCATTCCCGAAATGAGTACCCTGAGCAGTGCCGAATCGGCCGTACGGCAGGCCGAAATCAACCTCGAACAGGTGGAACGCGAACACGTGCGCACCGAAAAGCTGTACCGCCGGAACGTCATCACGCTCGACGAGTTCGAAAAGAGCGAAACGGAGCTCCGCACCGCCGAAGAGAACCTCCAGAGCGCCCGCGACAATCTGGAAATCGTACGCGACGGAATCATCAGCCGCAATGCCGAGATAAGCAATACCCAGATACGTTCCACCATCGACGGCATGATACTGGACGTTCCCGTCAAGGTAGGCAACTCCGTCATCCAGTCCAACAACTTCAACGAGGGTACGACCATCGCCAACGTGGCCGACATGAACGACTTGATTTTCCGCGGCAAGGTGGACGAAACGGATGTGGGCAAGCTGCACGTGGACATGCCGGTCACGCTGAACATCGGCGCCGTACAGGATTCCGAACTGAACGCCCGGCTGGAATACATCTCCCCCAAGGCGACGACGGACAACAACGTCATCATGTTCGAGGTGAAAGCGGCCATCGACGCGGACGACGACCTGTTCGTCCGGTCGGGATACAGCGCCAACGCCAGCATCATGATAGAGAACCGCGAAAACGTGCTGGCCGTGCCGGAAGGCGTCTTAGAATTCGAAGGGGACAAAACCTACGTCCATGTGCTGACGAGCCCGGAAGGGGCCGAAGAGCAGACGTTCGAACGGCGGGAAGTCGTCACGGGGCTTTCGGACGGAATGAACATGGAAATCCGGGAAGGACTGTCCGAAACGGACCGCGTGCGCGGAGCGGCGATACCGCACACGGAGCAATAGGAGGTTACGCAACATAAAAAAACATGCCATGAAACGCAAAACAATCGTCACGGTGCTTTTCGCCATCACGGCACTGCTGCTGACGGCGGAAGAGTCCGAAGGACAGCAGCCGGAGCTTCCGGCGCTCCGCCCCGCAGCGACTTTGCCGACAGACAGCATCCGAACCGCGGCACGCGCCCCCTGGACATTGCAGGAGTGTATTCGGTATGCCGTGGAAAACAACATAGAAATCAAACGGCAGGAACTCTCGGTCGAAGACGCGGAGCTGGCGCGGAAACAGTCGCGCCTGGACTATATTCCCTCGCTGAGCGCAGGAGCGAGTTCGGGAACTTCGTTCGGCCGCGTACTCGACCAGACCACTTACGAATTCCTCGAAAACGCCACCAATACCAACATCAGCGCATCGCTCTCGCTCGGTACCGAGGTGTTCGCCGGCATGCGCAAATACCACCAGCTCAAAAAATCGGACCTGAACCTTCAGGACATGCTGCTGCAAATAGACAAGGCCCGCAACGACCTGTCGCTCAACATCACGGCGGCCTATCTCGATGTTCTGTTCGCCGAGGAGCAAACGGCTATCGCCGCGCAGCGGACCCGGACGCTCGCCCTTCAAGTCGAACAGACGCAGGCGCTCGTGGAATCGGGCCGGAAAACCTTGGGCGACTTGCTGCAGCTGCAATCCGACCTGGCCGACGCGCAGTTTCAGGACATCGAAGCCAGGAACGACCGGACGCTCGCCTACTTCACGCTTTGCCAACTGTTGGAAATAAACGACTACGATACGTTCCGCATCGTCATTCCCGAAACCGTCCCCGTATCGCCCGAAGGCATATCCGCCGGCCCGGAAGAGTTGTTCGAAAAGGCCCAGGAGCTGCCGCAGGTCAAATCGGCCGAGCTCGCGCTCGACATGGCCGACCGCGACATCAGCATCGCCAAATCGAGCCTCTGGCCCACCCTGAACCTCTCGGCCGGCTACGGTTCGTCCTTCTCCGACGGGCGGCTGAAACCCGACATGAGCAATCCCGACACCTACGTGCACTATCCCTTCAAAGACCAGATGCGCGACAACGCCAGCTACCACATATCGCTGAGCCTCAGCATTCCCATATTCAACTCCTTCTCGGCACGCAACAATGTCCGCAGTTACCGCATCGCCCGGCGCCGTGCCGAATACGACTACCGAATCATGCAAAAGAATCTCGACAAGGAGATACGGCAGGCCTACATCGACGCAGTCGGAGCTTACGAACAATACGGAGCGGCAGCGCGGAACGTGGCGACCTCGGAAGAATCGTTCCGCATGATGGAAGAGAAATATACGCTCGGCGCCGCATCGCCGGTAGATTACAGCATTGCGCTTTACAATCTCGTGAATGCCCGCTCGCAGCTCGCCCAGGCCAAATACAGCTATATTTTCAAAACCAAAATCCTCGATTTCTACAAAGGCGTTCCTCTCGGACTCTGAGCGCAGGCATGGAAAAAACGCTCGTACACAACAAGACCTTCCGCAAAGAAACGGATACGGCCTTCCTACGGGAAGGTACGGTATGCGACGGATGCACGTTCGACAGATGCACGGTCGCCGGACGGCACCTGAACGGCATCGTTCTGCTGGACTGCCGTTTCGACGGATGCGATTTCAGTCTGTCGTCCTTGGCAGGAACGGTAACGGACGGAGTCGCGTTTTCCGGCTGTAAAATGACGGGAGTCGCGTTCGGCGAACGAAGCGGTACCTGCCGGCTTTCGGCGTCCTTCGCGGAATGCATCCTCGACAATGCCCTCTTCCAATACCTTGAGGCTCCGCGCAGCATGTTTCGCCACTGTCGCATGCGCGGTACCGTTTTCGACCGCTGCATGATGAAGGAAACGCTTTTCGAAATGTGCGACATGCACGAAGCTTCTTTCTCGGATTGCGACCTGACCGGCACCGACTTTCTGACCTCCGACGGCTTCACCCTCGACCCTGAAACCAACCGGCTCCGGGGCGCACGATTCGCCGTCGCCTCCCTCCCCGGCCTGCTCGCCAAATACCGGATAAAAACCGAAGAGTATCCCTGACCCTGCATTAGTCCGCACCCAAAAACATGCCGTTGCCGGGGCCTTTCGCTACGGACTTCCCTTCGGCGGACAACCAACATTGCAGCACACGGATATGCTTTGCGAAAGGGTTCCGTTCCAATGTGCGCGTTGCTGCATGCCGTTTCCATTTACTGCCACAGGTTGTTGCGTTCCGGCCTGTGTGTATTCTTTTCGCCGCAGGAAGCCTCCGGCAGAAAGGAGCAAGCATCTCTGCAAACAAGGCGCATTCAAGGGTACCATCTCCTGCCGCCGCCCTTTGCCGCAGCCGGCCCGCACACACATTTCTACGCCTTTCTCTACTACCCGCGCACGTGGGCGGGAGACGGTTTTCACGGCGCACCGCCTCCATCAGCGGTGCCGGTTTTCTTCTTCTTCTTCTTCTTCTTCTTCTTCT
>DXFY01000034.1 GCA_019114205.1 Candidatus Tidjanibacter gallistercoris
CAACAGGAAAGATAAGGAAGCGCGGAAGCAAAACGAACGGAAAAGACCGGGGACGCCGACGAAAAAATGTCATGCCGGAGGCAGTGCCGGAGCGCGGCAGGAAAGAATAAGAAAGCACGGAAGCAAAACGAACGGAAAAGACCGGGGACGCCGACGAAAGAATGTCATGCCGGAGGCAGTGTCGGAGCGCAACAGGAAAGATAAGGAAGCGCGGAAGCAAAACGAACGGAAAAGACCGGGGACGCCGACGAAAGAATGTCATGCCGGACGCTGCGCCGGAGCGCGGCAGGAAAGATAAGGAAGTGTAGAAGCAAAACAAACGACTAAAACCGGAGCGCACAGAAAGGTATGTCGGGCCGGACGTAACGCCGGGCATCGGGCAGCGAAGCGGACGGGATACCCGAAGCGTATCGGGGACGAGCGGCAACGTCGCGTCCGCAGCCGAAGGACGGTGCAACCGCCGGCAAACGTGTGCAGGCGATAGTGTACGATGCGGCACGATACCATGGGGTGCAACGGTGCGGATGTCTTGTACCGTTCTTCTTTCGGGCCAGTCGGAACCTTCCGGAATGGCGCCTTCCGGCGACGGAACTGCGGACGGACACCGTCCTCGGACCGTGCCCGGCGACAGGCAGGGAAAGGACGGTTCCGAAAAAACGGGTACGGGTGAAACAAACCCCGTTTTTTTTTCGTATAATAATTATTCGGTATGCGTTCACCGGCAGACTACCGGGTTTACAACAAACATCACGATACAAATCCTCAGGAACAAGGGATGAAACTTTCACAGTACAACTACAATTTTTCGCCGGAACTTTTGGCGAAATATCCTGCCGACAACCGCGACGAGTCGCGGCTCATGGTGGTAAACCGCAAAACGGGCAAAATCGAACACCGCATCTTCAAGGACATCATCGACTGCTTCAACGAAAAGGATGTCTTCATCTTCAACAACACGAAAGTCTTTCCCGCAAGACTTTACGGCAACAAGGAAAAGACCGGCGCTGAAATCGAAATCTTCCTGCTGCGGGAGCTGAACCGCGACCTGCGCCTGTGGGACGTACTGGTCGACCCGGCCCGCAAGATACGCATCGGCAACAAGCTCTATTTCGGCGACGACGACCTGCTCGTAGCCGAGGTAATCGACAACACCACCTCGCGCGGCCGCACGCTCCGGTTCCTCTTCGACGGCACCTACGAGGAGTTCCGTGCCGCCCTCTACAAACTCGGCGAAACCCCGCTGCCCAAGTGGATACGCGACAAGGTGGAGCCCATAGACGAAGAGCGCTACCAGACGATATTCGCCACCGAGGAAGGCGCCGTTGCAGCTCCCACGGCCGGCCTCCACTTCAGCAAGCACCTGATGAAGCGCCTCGAAATCAAAGGCATCGAATCGGCGATGATTACCCTGCACGTAGGACTCGGCAACTTCCGCACCGTCGATGTGGAGGACCTTACCAAACACAAGATGGACTCCGAACAGATGCGCATACCGGAAGAGGCCGCAGCCAGGGTGAACCGCGCCAAGGAGGGCGGCCACCGCGTCTGTGCGATAGGAACCACCGTACAGCGCGCCATCGAAAGCAGCGTCTCCACCAACGGCATGCTGAAACCGTGCGAAGGATGGACGAACAAGTTCATCTTCTGCCCCTACGATTTCAGTGTGGCGGATTCGATGGTCTCCAACTTCCATCTGCCGTGCTCCACGCAGCTGATGCTCGTGGCGGCCTTCGGCGGATACGAAACGGTCATGAACGCCTACAAGGTAGCCATAGAGGAGGGTTACCGTTTCGGCACCTACGGCGATGCCATGCTGCTGCTGTAAGGCCGCGGCACCGACTCGGCAGGCCTGCACCGACGATATTCCCGGTGCAGGCTTATCGTTTTAACAAACAGTCGCTTGGCCACACCGGTGCCGCAGCCGGACGAATCTTTTTGACCGCAGCGGCCGGTTTCATCGGAATTAATTCGTATCTTTGTGAGTATTTTTAAGTTTCCGTTTCATGGCAGGTTCCAAAATATTGTACGTTTGTCAGGAGATAACTCCCTATCTGCCGCCTTCCGAAATTTCGTCGGAATGCAGACTGCTGGCTCAGGCCATGCAGGAACGGGGCAACGAGACGAGGACGTTCATGCCGCGCTACGGCGTTGTCAATGAGCGGCGCAACCAGCTCCACGAAGTCATCCGCCTGTCGGGCATGAACCTCATCATCGACGACAACGACCACCAGCTCATCATCAAGGTGGCCTCCATTCCTTCGGCACGCGTACAGATATACTTCATCGACAACGACGACTATTTCGCGCGCAAGGCCGTGCTGCACGACCCTGCCACGGGCGAGATGTTCGCCGACAACGACGAACGGGCCATCTTCTTCGCCCGCGGCGTGCTGGAAACCGTCCGCAAGCTCCGGTGGGCTCCTACCGTGGTGCACTGCCACGGATGGTTTTCGGCCGTAATGCCGGTCTACCTGCGCAATACGTTCGCCGACGACCCGATGTTCCAGAACCTCAGGATTGCGGTTTCGATTTACGACGACGCCTTTCCGGGAACGCTCGACGGCGGGTTCCGGAAAAAAATCGAAAACGAAGGCATCGCCGACCCGAAACTGGAACTGCTCGATGTTCCTTCATACGAAAACCTGATGAAACTCGTTATAGATTACGCGGACGGCGTGGTAATGCGTACCGAGCACCCTGCTCCGCAGATAACGGAAGCGCTGGAAGGTTCGGGGAAAAAAGTCCTCCCCTGGCAGCCGTCGGATGCGCCCGATTATCTCGACAATTACCAGAAATTCTATGAAGAGCTCCTATAACAAAAGACTATCGGCGGCGGCCCTCGCGCTCCTCGCGGCGGTATTCGCTGCGGGGTGTACGAAAGTGGACGATACGCTCGGCTCCGACCTGCTTCCCGGCGGCGGGAATAAACTCACCATCCACGTCGATACGCTCGGTCTGGCAGCAGGCGAACGCATCCGGACTTTCCAGACCTATACGGACTCGATAGGCCTGAAAGCCTCCGTCAACCATACGCGGGGAGCCATGAACATCAACGTGGGCTATATCGGTTCCGCGACGGATAGCTTCTTCGGCAAGACCACGGCCGCTTCCATCGTTACGGGCATCCCGGCACAGGCCCTCACGCCGAATTTCTTCAAGAACCGCAAATCGTCGTTCGACTCGGTGAAGCTCACGGTAAACATGAAATACGTCTGCGGCGATGCGTCGGTACGTCAGACATTCAACATCTACCGGCTGCGCGATTCGCTCGCCTACACCACCGACACGCTCTATTATCATTCCTTCCGTTACGAAGACCACATGGAAAGCGAACCGCTTTTCAGTTTCGAGTATTCGGGCGAACCGGACGAAATAGAGGAAATCAAACTCGACATCCTACCGCAGGGTCAGAAGATGCTCGACGAAATGATGGCGGCCGATACGACGCTTTTCTCGTCCGACAGGGCATACGAATTCCTGCGCCAGTTCAAGGGATTCGTCATCGCACAGGCGCCGGGAACCCCCGAAAACGCCGCAATCTACGCGAACTACCTGCCCAATACGAACATCAACTTCTATTTCCAGCGCGACAGGGACCAATGGGAAATCGACCTCGACGAGGACAACAAGGACAAGGAAGTGACCGCTTACATGCAATGGTACATGTCCGACGTCGACGGCCTGAAGAATACTTCCGTGGCCAGCATCCGGCACGACTACACGGGCACTCCGCTGGAAGGCGTGCAGAACGGCGGCAGGGTGGAGGCAGCGGAAACCGTCCATGTACAGGGACTCGGCGGCGTGACCGCCACGCTGGTATTCCCGGACAGTTTCTTCGACGCCATGAACGCGCTGAAGCCTTCCGAGGATTACGGCCTGTACATCAACCAGGCGCACATGTTCGTCTGGCTCGACGAAAACACGGTCGAAGCGTACGACACGGCATTCCAGAAACTCGGCAGCTATGCCGATTACGGCAGCATGACGGTTATTCCGGACTACTACATATCGGACTCCTCCACGGGCAGCATCACGATACCCTACGACGGAACGCTGAACCGAAATCCCGGAAAGAGCTACTACCGGATGGACATCACCTCCTTCCTGCAGCATGCCCTGCAAAACAGCGATGAAGAAAGCCGCAGACTGACACTGGCTCCGACCTATTCCCCTTACGAACCGTTCGCGGAGTACACGTCGACCCTTCGCGCAGCGGAAAGCACGGAACCCGTGCGGGTGAAAATCACCTACACGCTTATCGAGCCTGACGGCGAATGAACGACGAAGCAACGAACCTAAAGCACAAGCCTTTAGGTTCTCGTTTTAAATAACCTTTCACAGCGCGGTGCTATGGCGCAGGACAGACAACGCAATACCGAAACGAAAAAGACGCACGAGAACCTCGTCATCGTGGAGTCTCCGGCAAAGGCCAAGACCATCGAGAAATTCCTCGGCAAGGACTATACCGTCCTGTCGAGTTACGGCCACATACGGGACCTCTCCAAAAAAGAGCTCGGCATCGACATAAACGACAATTTCAAACCCAATTACGAAATATCCCCCGACAAGAAAAAGCTCGTGGAATCGCTCGCCAGGAGCGCCAAGGAGGCCGGCCGCGTATGGCTCGCATCCGATGAAGACCGCGAGGGGGAAGCCATCGCCTGGCACCTGACGCAGGTGCTCGGACTGCCCGTCGAACAGACGCGCCGCATCGTGTTCCACGAGATTACCAAAAGCGCCATCATGGCCGCCATCGAGAACCCGCGCACCATCGACATGAACCTCGTCAATGCGCAGCAGGCGCGACGCGTACTCGACCGTCTGGTCGGGTTCGAGCTCTCGCCGGTACTGTGGAAAAAGGTAAAGCCGTCGCTTTCGGCCGGCCGGGTACAGAGCGTGGCCGTACGTCTGATTGTGGAGCGCGAACGCGAAATCATGGAATTCCGCAGTACGCCCTACTACCGCGTCACTGCCCGGTTCTACAAGGCCGACGACCCAGCCAAAACCCTTTTCAAGGCAGAGCTCGACCGACGGTTCGACACGGCCGAAGAGGCAGAGGCATTCCTCCGGGAGTGCGTGGATGCCGAATTCCGGGTGCTGCACAGCGAAAGCAAGCCGGCCGAAAGGCATCCGGCCGGTCCGTTCACGACCTCGACGCTGCAACAGGAAGCGGGGCGCAAACTCGGCATGTCCGTCTCGCAGACCATGGCAGTTGCCCAGCGCCTTTACGAGAACGGGTACATCACCTACATGCGTACCGACTCCCAGAATCTTTCCTCGCAGGCAATCGCTGCGGCCAGGGACGAGATTATCAAGCTGTTCGGAGAGGAGTACAGCAACGCGCGCAAGTACAAGACCAAAAGCAAGGGCGCGCAGGAGGCCCACGAGGCCATCCGCCCCTCCTACCTCAACCGCCAGCAGATTGAGGGAACGGCCGAAGAGAAGCGGTTGTACGACCTGATATGGAAACGCACGGTGGCGTCGCAAATGTCGCCCGCACGGATAGAAAAGACCGTCGTTTCCATAGCGGCGGGCGATTCGCCGCACAAGTTCACGGCGACCGGAGAAGTGGTGCTGTTCGACGGTTTCCTGAAACTCTACACGGAAACCGTGGAAGACGAATCCGAAGAAGGGCAGGAAAACATGCTGCCGGAACTGAATACGGGCGATGCGCTGCGCTATCAGGACATATCGGCCACCGAACGATTCACGCAGCCGCCGTTCCGTTACAGCGAGGCGTCGCTCGTCCGCAGGCTGGAGGAACTCGGCATCGGCCGCCCGTCCACTTACGCCCCCACCATATCGACCATCATCAACCGGGGATACGTCATCAAACAGAACAAACAGGGGGTAAAACGTACCTACCGGCTCATCCGGCTCGAAAAGGGGAAAATCGGCACGAAAGAGTTGTCGGAAACCGCAGGCAGGGAAAAGGCCAAACTGACGCCCACCGACATCGGCATGATTGTGAACGACTACCTCGACCAGCATTTCGAAAAAATCCTCGATTACAATTTCACGGCCAACGTGGAGAAGGAGTTCGACGAAATCGCCGAGGGCGACAAGGAGTGGACCAACATGATACGGGACTTCTACACCGCATTCCATCCTACGGTGGAAAAGGCGCTCGAAGAGCAGCCCGACCGTACCGGCAGGGTACGTGTGCTGGGAACCGACCCCAAAAGCGGTCGGCAGGTTTCCGCGCGCATCGGTCGTTACGGCCCCATTGTACAGATAGACGGTGCGGAGGGCGAAAAGCCCCGGTATGCCAGCCTGAAGAAAGACCAGCTGATTGCCACCATCACGCTCGAAGAGGCCCTGGCGCTTTTCGACCTTCCCCGGACGCTCGGCGAGCTGGACGGCAAGGAAGTAGTGGTATCCATCGGCAAATACGGGCCTTATGTCCGTTACGACGGCAAGTTCACCTCGCTGTCCAAAAAGGACGACCCCCATACGGTCACGCTGGAACGCGCCGTTGAACTCATCCGCGAAAAGGAGCAGGCATCCAAGGCATCCAAAGAACCCATCAAGGTTTTCGATTCCGACCCGGAAATCAGGATACTGAACGGCCGGTACGGCCCCTACATCGCATGTGCCGGCAAGAACTACCGTATTCCGAAAGATACCGACCCGGCATCGCTCACGCTCGAACAGGTACGGGCAATCATGGAGAAGTCCAGAAAATAGCGCCGCCCCCCGCTGCCGGCGCACTGCGCCGGCAGGGAAACGGCAGGTACCCCGTACACCTTTCGGGAGGCCACGACGGGAAGCCGGTACGCAGCCGACCAATCCATACATGAAATAAAACGTACCGCCGATGTGCGGTACGTTTC
>DXFY01000035.1 GCA_019114205.1 Candidatus Tidjanibacter gallistercoris
CATCGACGCCAACGGCATCCTCAACGTATCGGCCAAAGACAAAGGTACGGGCAAGGAACAGAACATCCGCATCGAGGCCTCTTCGGGGCTTACCGAACAGGAAATCCAGCGGATGCGCGACGAAGCGAAGGCCAACGAGGCCCGCGACCGCGAGGAACGCGAGAAGGTGGACAAGGTGAATGCGGCCGATACGCTCATCTTCTCGACCGAAAAGCAGCTCAAGGAATACGGCGACAAGATACCGGCCGACAAGAAAGCCAACATCGAAAGCGCATTGGCAGAACTGAAATCCGCACATGCGGCCGCCAACGTGGCCGACATCGACTCCGCGACACAAAGGCTGAACGACGCATGGCAGGCCGCATCGCAAGAGATGTATGCGGCCCAGCAGCAGGCCCAGCAGGCCGGCGGTGCGGGGCAGGACGCCGGACAGCAGCACGGTGCTTCGGGCAATGCCGGCAACGGTCAGAACGACGGCGGCGTGACCGACGTGGAATTCGAGGAAGTCAAATAAGGCGATGCGCCCGGCCTGCGGCCGGAACGTGGGCTCCGTAACCATAGAAACGATTAGACGGAAAGGGGAAGGTTTCGAAACCTTCCCCTTTCATTTTTCGCATCCCCGATGCCGCGGTAACTTTCGATACCGCACCCCCTTGCCTCTGCGCAACGTTTCCCGAACCGCCGAACGCCCCCGCACACAGGAACACGCTTCCGACGAAGCCTCGGCTCCGCACGCATGCTGCGGCCCCCGACCGCGCCGCCCTACCGATGCGACGCACAGGCGGCACGAACACACATCGGACGAATGCCTCCCGTGTGCAGGGTACCCCGACCAGCAGACTACCGCTCCCAAACGGCGTTTCCCGTCCCGGAAGCCGGAAGAACCGGACGGAACCGAGACCATGCGCCGCCCGCAGACTTCATTCCGTTCGGTCCCTGCCCCGCATAGCCGACGGTCGGACAAGCAGGACAGCATCCTGCGCCGGACATGGGAAAACGCGACAGTGCGCATGTCTGCGTCGCTGCCGTTCATCATGCCCTCCCTTCGCCCGGCAAAGCATGCCTCCCTGCCGAACACGTGCTGCCCGTCAGCAACCGAATGTCAGACGAACCGGAGCTTCTCCGGCACGAGCGACATTCGCCTCCGTGCAACCGACGGGCCCGGCCGGTCGCACGGGCACATCCCCTTCTGAAACACATCGCAGTCCGCACCGTCCTGCCGACAACGGCCGACCGAAGACGGCCCGACCGCCCCCCGGTCGGCAGTCTTTCCGGGACGGCAACGGCAACAAGTTTCCGGCTCCCCTACCTGCGCCGGAAGTACATAACGTCTTCGAGAGCACACTCCACGACCGGCTGCATGCCCTCTCCGACGAACGCACAGGATATACCCTCCACTGGCCGCAGGCAAAACCGGACGCATAAAAAACCGGTCCGTATGGCAGCTAACCATCCGAACCGGCCTTTTGCGGAAAACGGGAACCGTCTCACACTACGGCGCCCCCTTCCCGATTCATCGAATACGGCGTCAGAAGTAGAACGAAAGGAAGATGTTGCCCTGAGCAGCCGTCCGGATGTTGAAACCGTTGGTCGGCGTGGTGGAATCGTGACGTTTCACGGTATTCTCCTTCACGGTGTTGCTCGCCGTATCGAAATACTGGCTCTTGTATTCGCTCTCGCCCTGGTTTACATACGCAATGCCGAGGCCGATTTCACCGCCCACCGACATCTTGGGGGCAAAGAAGTATTCCACGCCCATAAAACCGAACAAGCCCACGCTGATGACCGGGGAGCCCTTTATGTCAATCGTGCGTTCGCTCAGCTGTGCCTGAGTACCGGTGTTGAAATCCCACGTCCACGGATTGGGATAGCTCGCACTCATCTCGTTGCCGTATTTGTAATGCGTGGTGACGTTATCGTAGGAAGCGTTCAGCTGAGCTCCGTAGAAACCTTGCAGCCGGCCGTAACCGCGCCTCCATTCATAACCGATGTTGATACCGAATCCCTGATTCGATTTTTCCATGCGGTCGGTCACCGTCGCACCGGCCGACGTGTTGCTGGTCGGGTTGCCGTAATAGTAATCCGTACCGAAATTAACGGTCAGTCCGGCTCGGATGGCCTGATTGTCCGCCGTGAAGAATTTCATGTTGAGACCGGCGCCGAGGCTGTTGAACGTAGGTGCCGTATTGGAACCGTCGCGCGTGAACATATTGCCCAGATAGGAGAAGAACGGCGTAGTGCTGATTCCTATCGAGAGGTCGCCCGCCTGAGGCAGAATGGGAGCGCCCTTCCTGTTGGTAAGAACCGGTTTTTCTTCGACCACAATAAGCGTTTGGGCCGATGCCGTAGCCGCTACACACATAATGGCTGCAAGCGAGATAAAAAGTTTTTTCATAATTCAGATAATTTAAATTGGTTTAATGAAACTAAATGGTTTCCCTTTGACAGGTCATTTTGCAAATATTAAACCAAATACGCCGGGGGGCCCGCTTTTACCCCTTCCCGGAACGGACGAGCCCCGCCGCATTTCTGCGGCGGGGCTTCAATACCATATCCATCAACGTTTTACAAATCAAAGATTTTCAAGGCAGTAATCGACCATTTTCTGCCTTACGTTGAACCGTCCGGCAGGCATCATCGAATGGTTGTCGTCCGGATAAATCATCATGTCGAACTTCTTGCCGGCCTTCACCAGTTCGTAGGCCATTTTGTAGCTGTTCTGCGGATGGACGTTGTCGTCGGCCGAACCGTGCATCAGCAGCAGCCGCCCCTTCAGCCCGTCCGCATAGTACACCGGCGATGGGAGGTCGTACCCGTCCGGATTATCCTGCGGCAGGCCGTTCACCCGTTCCGTATAGACCGAATCGTAGTAGCGCCACGAAGTCACCGGTGCGACCGAAATGGCCATGCGGAAGACGTCGGCCCCCTTCAGGATGCAGTTGAGCGACATGAATCCGCCGTAGCTCCAGCCGTAGATGCCGATGCGCGAAGCATCCACATAGGGCAGCCCGGCCACATATTCGGCCAGCGCTATCTGGTCTTCCGTTTCGAGCAGTCCCATCTGTCCGTAGGTCAGCTTCTTGAACCACTCGCCCCGACCGCCCGTACCGCGCGGGTCCATGCAGACCACGATGTAACCCTGCTGCACGAGCGCATCCTCCCAGTCCACGAACCAGCGGTCGAGCACCTGCTGGGAACCGGGGCCGCTGTACTGCGTGAACAGCACCGGATAGCTCTTGCCGGGGTCGAAATCCGAAGGTTTCACGATATAACAGTTGAGGTCTATGCGGCGCCCCTCGTGCGTGACGGGGAAGGTGAAGAACTCCTTGACCGGATAATCCAGACCGGCGATGTACTCCCTGAGTTCCGCGTTGTCCTCCAGCGTGCGCAGCAGCTTTCCCCGGCTGTCGTGGAGCGTCACGGTATTGGGCGTCGAGGAATTGGAGAAATAGCTGATGTAGTATTTGCACCCTTCGCTCGGCACGACACTGTACGTACCCTCGTCCCGCGTCAGCCGGCGTTTTCCTTTACCGTCCGTTCCCACCACGTACAGGTTGTTGCGCAGGGGCGATGTTTCGTTCGAAAGAAACCAGATGCGGTCGTCGGTGGTGCAGACCACGCTGCGCACTTCCCACTGCCCTTCGGTTATCGGTCGGAGGAATCCCTCCCGCATGCTGTACATGTAGAGATGCGCGAAACCGGTACGCGTCTCGTTCTTCACGATGAACCGGTCGCCGTCCGAAAGAAAGGTCACCGTACCCGGACCGATGTTGTCGACATATTTGTCCGAACGCTCCTCGTAAATCATCTTCCGGTCGCCGGAAAGGTCGTCCGCGAAAATTTCCAAATGATTCTGGAGCCTGTTGATGCGGTAAAAGAAGAGTTCCCCCGCCGGAGTCCAGCCGAAGAACGGCACGTACTGGTCGGTCTCCGCACCCGTATCCACACGTTCGGTACGCCCCGTCGCCAGGTCGTACACATGGAGCGACACCACGGAGTTGGCCTCGCCTGCCGCCGGATACTTGTACGTATAGCGGCGCGGGTAGAGCGGTGCCGTCGCGTCGTCCGCCGGAGCGCTACCGTCCGTATAGAAATCGAGCGAATAGTCGCGGACACCGCTTTCATCGAACCGCAGGAAAGCGATTTTACTTCCGTCGGGCGACCAGCGCAGCGCATCTTCCAATCCCCACTCCTCTTCGTACACCCAGTCGGGAAGGCCGTTGATGATGCGGTTCGCCAGACCGTCGGTCGTCACCGCGCGTACCGTCCCGTCCGTCAGGTCTTTGACATGAATATCGTTCCGCAGCACGAAGGCCACGCGCCTGCCGTCGGGCGAAAACACTGCATAGCGAACGCTGTCGCTGGCATGCAATGGAACGGCAGCGCCGGTGCCCGTGTCGTACACCACGTAAGAAGAGTAGGACGACCGACGGTAAAGGGGCTTGCTGTCGAGACGGAAAAGCACCTTGTCCTCGGCGGGGCTGAGCCGGTAGTCGGCGATACGCTCCCAAGCGACGCCTATATCTTCGGGCGAGGCGAGCACCCCTTCCCGGTCGCCCGTAGCGTAGGAATAGACGACCACCCGGCCGCTGTCGAGCACCGTGTAGCGTTCCCCGTCGGCCATCGAACGCAATCCGGCGACGGTGCGCTGCGCGAACTTCCCGGCAGCTATATCCTCATAAGTGAAGCGCGGAGCGGCCCCGTAAACCGCACACGCGGCGGCTGCCGTTCCCAACAGAAGCATCAGTTTTTTTATCATAGCTTATCCTTATTACGATTAACAATCCCTCCGCAGCGGTCTTCTCCGAGGCAACGCCGCAGCTGCCCGCGGGAGCGCCGGTACTCCGCCGTGCTACATGCAGGCCTTCAGACTCATGTCGAGACTCCGAATCTGGTGCGTGAGCGCCCCCACCGACACGTAGTCCACCCCGCACTCGGCATAGGCCCGCATCGTCTCGGCCCGGATGCCGCCCGACGATTCGATTTCGCAGCGGCCGGCTATCTTCCGCACCGCCTCGCGCGTCATCTCCACCGTGAAATTGTCGAGCATGATGCGGTCGGCCCCGCCCGCGGCGAACACCTCGTCTATGTCCGCCAGCGAACGCACCTCTATTTCGATGGGGAGCCGCCTGCCCGTATCGGACAAATAGCGGCGTACCGCCGCGAGTGCGGCGGCGATGCCCCCCGCGAAGTCGATGTGGTTGTCCTTGAGCAATATCATGTCGAAAAGCCCCATGCGGTGGTTCTCGCCGCCGCCGAGCCTGACGGCCATCTTGTCGAGCACCCGCATGCCGGGCGTGGTCTTGCGCGTATCAAGCACCCGGCAGCGCGTTCCTTCGAGCAACTTCACGTATTCGGCCGTCTGCGTCGCCACGCCGCTCATGCGCTGCATGATGTTGAGGACGATGCGTTCGGCCTGAAGGAGCGACCGAATCCCCCCTTCCACACAAAAGGCGACATCGCCGCACCGCACACGGGCCCCGTCTTCCGCCCGCTGGTCGAAAACGACGCCGCCGAGCCGGTCGAACACCATGCGGGCCACCTCGATACCGGCGATGATGCCGTCCTGTTTGACCAGCAGCTGCATCTTCCCGCACGCATCGGCGGGTATGGTGGCGAGCGAGGTATGGTCGCCGTCGCCTATGTCTTCCTTCACGGCGAGTTCTATCAGCTCCTCGACGAAAGGTACGTATTCCTTTTTCATAAAAGACCGGTTTTTCTGAAACAATATATCGTGCAAAAGTAATCAATACGGCCGAGCCGCACCAACAGCCGGGCCGTTTTTTCGCATCTGTCGGCCGCACCCTGCCGCAAACGGTACCGTATCCGGCACATCATTCCGACCGTACCGCAAAAGTACGCCTCCACAGATAACACAATCGGACTTCGTTTTAATATTTTTCATACCTTTACACGACAATCCGATTGCATGGGCATTCCGACCATATCCCAGTACGCCGAAAGCGTATGCCATCCGTACGGCCTGTTCCGCACCCTCGGCGAACCGGTGTGCGAACGCGACGCCTACGGCGAACCCGTCTTCGCGGCAGGCGGCAATGCGGCGGTCTTCAAAGTGAAGCTCCGCGGCAGGGCCTATGCGCTGAAATGCTACATCCGGCCCGGAAAACGCAACGACGCAGTCTACGGTTATATTGCCGACCGGCATCCGCCGCTGCTCTACGAGACTCGCTACCTGCCCGAAGAACTCTACGTGTACGATATGGACGGCACGGGCCGGTGGTACGACGTGGTACTTACCGAATGGGGCGAGGGCGTGTCGCTCGGTTATGCCCTCCGCAAGGCGCTCCACGACCGCGACCGGGCGATGCTGGCCCGGCTTGCGGCAGGGTTCGACACCCTCGCCGACCGGCTCCTCGCAGCGCCGTGGGCGCACGGCGACCTGAAACCGGGCAACATCATGGTGGCCCCGGACGGCACCATGCGCCTGCTCGACTACGACGCCATGTACCTGCCCGGCATCCCGCAGCAGCGGGCCCGCGAAACCGGAACGCCCCAGTTCAACCATCCGCGGCGCGACGCCTCGTTTTACTGCAAACAGGTGGACGACTACCCTGCGGCACTCATCTCGGCGGCGCTGCACACGCTCGCGGCCGAACCGTCCCTTGCCGGGGCGGTCGGATGTCCGGACACGCTGCTGTTTCTGCCGCAGGAAATCGCAGACCGGCGGTCGGACACGTACGACGAAGCGCTACGGGCTGCTGCCCGGCGCGGCGACGGACTGACCTACCGGCTGCTCGGCCTGTTGCAATGGCCCGCTCCCGCCCTGCCCGGAATGGCCGAAATCATGCGCTTCGCCGTCGCGGGAGGTACCGCGGAAGGGAACGGTCTTCCGGAACCCTTCGTCCGTGACGGAGCATGGGGATACCGCTGCGGCACGCATACCTGCATCCCGCCGCTGTTCGACACAGCCCTGGGATTCACGGAAGGCCTGGCCGTCGTCGAGACGGGCGGCTTCCGCCACGTCATCGACACCTCCGGGCGGACGGTCATCGTCGGCAGCGGTTACGAGCACATCAAGCCCTTCGCGAACGGACGGGCGGCCGTCCGACGCAACGGTTTGTGGAGCTGCATCGACCGACAGGGTCGTCCTGCCGGAAACGGCGCCGGATACGGCCCGCCGCTGCGGACAGCCGGAACGGGAACCGAAGACGACCCGCACGGCAACTGACCGGTGCCCGGAAAGGCCTTCGCCGCATGCGAAACGCCGGACTTCCCGGACAGCAGCGAAAAGTACTGCGAACCCGCCGGCGGCGAGACCGGCAAACGCCGGCGACCTGCCGAACGGGAGCGGACGGTCTTGCTTCCCGCCCCGGTTCAAGACCGAAGCCCGTGGAGAAATGAGGAAACGGAACCGCCCGCCGCGCCGCAACCTGCGGCGAACGGCTCAGGAACAAACGGATACGACGGACGAAGCAGGAAAACAACTCAGCGACAGAACAGGAGAAACGGGCGGCAGGCGTAACGGGCGCGGACGGAGCATTCTTCCCGCAAAGCCTGCGGAGGCCGCTCCGAACGACACGACAAACCATGAAAAACGAAAGACGATGTACACTGCGAAAATAACCCGCGAACACCGCACGGCGTTCGTCATCCTGTGCGACCGCTCCGGTTCCATGGCCGAGGAAACGACGCTCGCCGGCCAGACCATGCGCAAGGCCGATGCGGTCGCCTGCATCATCAACCTGCTGCTGGGCGAACTCATCAACCGCTCGCGGCGCGACGACGGCATCAGGGACTATTTCGACATCGCCGTGCTCGGTTACGGCGGCGAAGCGGTACGGCCGCTACTTCCCGCCGAAGGCGACCGGTTCGTCCGCACCGAGGAGCTGGTACGCATGCCCGTCGCCACGCAGGCACGACACCTGCTGCGCACCCTGCCCGGCGGCGGACGCATCCCCGCGGCAATCGTTCAAAGGCAGTGGATTCTTCCGGAAGCCTCCGGCAGCACGCCCATGTGCCGGGCTCTGGACGAAGCCGCCGCCCTGACCGGAAGCTGGTGCGCCGCCCCGCGCAACCGCGCCAGCTTCCCTCCGATTGTCCTCAACATCACCGACGGCGAAGCTTCCGATGCGGAGCCGCAGCGCCTGCTCGAAGCTGCCGAACGCATAAAAAGTCTCGCCACCGGCGACGGGAACGCGCTGCTGTTCAACATACACCTTGCCGGAGCAGGATGCGGCGCACCGCTCTGCTTCCCCGGCGGCACGGACGAAGTACCCGACCTGCGGTACGCCCGCCTGCTTTACGACATGTCGAGTCCGCTGCCGGCATGTTACGACGAGGCCGTCCTCGCCGCCCGGCCCGGAGCCTGCCCGCCGTTCCGCGCCGTCGGCTACAACTGCCCGGTGGACGGCCTGTTGGCCATGCTGGCGGTGGGCACGGCCAGTTCTTCGTTCGTCCCATGACAGCCGAACGCCCCACTATATCGTCCCTCGCCGAAAGCCTGCTCAACCCGCAGGGGAGATTCCGTACGCTCGCCGGCATCTGCGCCGTCACGGACGCATGCGGCATGCCCCGCTTCACGGTAACATCCCTCACGGCGGATTTCGAGACGGAAGTGGACGGAACGAAGTGTCTGCTCCGGGCTGCGCTGGGCGGATGCGCCCCGTTCGGAACACCGCAGCCGTACCTGCATCCCGGAAAACGGCAAACGGCCTTCATCGCGCCCTACGAATACCTGCGGGAAGAACTGCTCGCATTCGGCGGTACGGGCCGTGCGCTGCGCACCGACGTCGTGCTGGAACGGCTTCCGGTCGGCGGAATGCGGCTGACCGACTTCGTCCGAACCCGTCTCGACGGGCACGGCGGCGGAGCGCTCCGCCGGCTACTCGCCGGATTCGCCGAGATGTACCGTACATTCGATGCCTCCGGCATCGTACACGGCCACCTGAAACCCTCCGGTATGTTCGTGACGGAAAAGGCCCGCCCCATGACGCTCGGATACCTCCACGGCCACAGTCGCAGCGGACAAAACGACCGCACGGCACTGACGGCGATGGCGCTGCTCACGTACGCCTCCGCATGCGCTCCGAACCTGTTCCACATCCTGTGGCACGGGACGGCTGCCGGCGCCGCACCCCTGACGGCACTGCTCACGCAGGCCGAATTCGACCGGAACGACCTCCTCGCCCGCGCTGCAGCGACGGCCATGCACGCCGGCGGGTACGCCCCGAAGGCCATCCCGCCCGCCTACCGTCGGCTGCCGGACCCCCTGGAGACGGAAGCGCTGCTCGATGCGCTGTCCCTCATGCCCTTCCGTCCCATGCCGCTGCTGGAAGAACTGCTGGCCATCCGGACACCCGACGTACAGTCCGATACGCCCCGCCCGCTGCCGCCCCGCCGCACGCCGGTCGCAGCGGAGAACGGGCCGGAACGACTGGACGCCGCAGCGTGCGATTGCCTGGCCCAGGCGGCCGACACGATGATAAGATACTGCAAAGAGGGCATGTGGGGATTCGCCGACACGGAACTGCACCCGCTGACCGAACCGATATTTCTGTCGGCCGGCGACTTCTGCGAAGGACGCGCAGCGGTGGAAACGCCCGAAGGCTGCGGCCTGATAGACCGCAGCGGCGCCTATGTCATGGAACCCCGTTTCGAGGCGCTCGAATGGTACGGCGAATGGAATGCGGTCGCGGCCTGTCTCGACGGCGAATGGAACCTCTACGACCGGTGCGGGCAGCGCTTGACCGCCTGCGGCTACGACTGGATGGCCGCTCCGGAGGAAGGCACGGTACTCGTCCGGCGCGGCGGACGGTTCGGGTTCATCGACACCGCCGGACATCCCCTCACAACCCTGCGCTACGACGAAGCGTTCTCCTTCCGCGACGGGCGGGCGCTCGTCCGCACGGACGGCGATTGTTACGTCATCGACCGGAACGGGAAACGCATCGGATAGCACGCGCCGTTCCCCTTGCTCCGGAACGTCACGGGACGAGCGCACGCCCCTGCCGGAAACAGGAACGACCGAAAGCATCCGGCCCGCATCGGACAGCCGCACCCGAAACGAACCGATACGGCGCACCGCCGAAGGCAAAAGGCGCCGATATACAGCACCGCCGCATGCGGTACGGAAGTCTTCGGCAACCCGGCGGGCCGACGACCGACGGCATCTTCCGGAAATGCAGCCGCGACTGCCGCACGACGTCGGACACACCGATACTCCCGAACGTTTGCAGGCCCTGCAACACTTTCGGAAACGGCGAACACCGGTCGCCTCCATCCGGAACGGAAAAACCGGAACGCATACACATCACTACGGAAAACAGACAGTGCACCGTAACGGCAACCCGCATTACGGAAAACGACGACGGGCAGGACGCCCGCCGGACACCACCTCCCGGCTCCCGCGCGCATCGGCCGGCCATATCCCGAAAACACAAAACCCGGACAACCCTTTACAGAAAAGCATAGGACGCCGGTCGCTACCGCAGGTCGCCCGACACCGCTTCCCGGATTCCGTCCGTTCTCGCCGCGCACGCAACGACAGTGCGGAAACGGGCTGCCGGAACAGTCGTTGCACCCCTCTCCTGACAAGGAAGCGGAATGTTCCCTTCCAGTACCGGCAGTCATCGAACAGGGATGCAGCATGAATACCAGGCGCGGAGGCCGTCCCCCCCTCTGCATTGCGCAAAAGAACCAATCCGGAAAACAATACACGAACGCCCGGCACGCAGCCCGAAAACGCTCAATCCGGACAACCCTTTACAGAAAGCACCAAATAACGGTCGCTGCCACAAGACGGTCGCCCGACACCGCTTCCCGACTTCCGTCCGTTCTCGCCGCGCACGCAATGACACCCTGGAGACAGCCCGCCTGAACAGCCATCGCCCACCTTACAGGACAGCGGAACGATTCCACGGTACGCCTCGAACCGGGTACGCCGCACGCGTTCACCGCGCGGAAGCCGCCCCGCATGCTCCCCAGCCACCCCGTCCGGGCACCGCGAACCGTCAGTCCTGCCGGGCTATCAACACCACGGCATTGGCCTCCACCCCTTCTTCGCGCCCGACGAAGCCGAGCCTTTCGGTCGTGGTCGCCTTGACCGACACGCGGGAAACATCCACGCCCAGCACGCCGGCAAGCCGCCGGCGCATGGCATCGATGTGGGGACGCAGTCGGGGACGCTGCATGGCGATGGTCACGTCGGCATTCACCACGCCGAATCCTTCTCCGGCCAGCATCGCCACGCACCGCTCCAGCAACACCATGCTGTCTATCCCCGCATATTCCGCCGCCGTATCCGGAAAATGCATTCCGATATCGCCGAGCGCCGCGGCGCCGAGCAGCGCGTCGCACAGCGCATGCACGGCCACGTCGCCATCGGAATGGGCGACGCACCCCCTGTCGTGTTCGAGGTCGATGCCGCAAAGCCGCAGCCGCAGCCCCGGTGCGAGGGCATGCACGTCGTAACCGTGCCCCACCCTCATGCAGTCCGCAAAAGTCCTGTCCATAGCCGTCGTTTTGAGGATTGCAAGTTACGGATATTTTCACTATTTTTACATTTTCCCTGCCGACTGCAAGGAAAGGCTGAAAATCCGCATACGACATTTTAATGATAATCAGGGCGCTGCGCAGCAACATCCGGCACGCTCTCCACCCCGCCGCGGAGGGAGGAAGCCGCCGCATGCCGCAGGGCCGCAAAAACGCAAAAGCTATGTCAGAAATCAGCAGGCTCGAACCGAGGGCCGTATGGGAAATCTTCGATGAAATCAACCGGGTTCCCCGCCCGTCGAAGAAGGAAGAACAAATCATCGCCTATCTGGAAGCATTCGCCCGCCGACACGGCATCGAATACAAAAAGGATTCGGCCGGCAACATCGTCATGTACAAAAAAGCCACCCCTTCGATGACGGGCAAACCCGCCGTGGTGCTCCAGAGCCACATGGATATGGTATGCGAAAAGAATTCGGACGTGGTCTTCGACTTCATGAAAGACCCGATACAGACCTACATCGACGGCGAATGGGTGAAGGCGCGCGGCACGACGCTCGGCGCCGACGACGGCATCGGCATGGCCACCGCTCTTGCGCTCATCACGGCCGAGGGCGTGGAGCATCCCGACCTCGAAGCGCTCTTCACGGTAGACGAAGAGACGGGGCTCACCGGCGCATTCAACCTCGGCAGCGACATGCTCACGGGGCATTACCTCATCAACCTCGACTCGGAAGACGACGGCGAAATATTCATCGGCTGCGCAGGCGGCATCGACACGGTGGCGACCTTCCGCTACCGCGAAGAGCCGGCCCCGGAAGGCATGGTCTGGATGCGGGCCGACATCGCGGGGCTCAAGGGAGGCCATTCGGGCGACAACATCAACGACGGGCTGGGCAACTCCAACAAGCTGCTCACGCGGCTGCTGCTTGCCGGAACGGAACGCGCAGGTCTGCGCCTGGCCTCATTCGACGGGGGCAACCTGCGCAACGCCATCCCGCGCGAAGCGCACGCGGTATTCGGCGTTCCCGCTGCCGCGACCGACGAGCTGCGCCGCCTGGCCGGAGAGCTCGCCGAAGCGATTGCCGCGGAATACAAATACACGGACGGCGGCGTCCGGCTGACCCTCCGGGATGCCGAACGACCGGCGACGGTCATCGACGCCGACACCCAGCGCGCCCTGTTGCTCGCCCTGCAAGGGGTGGCCAACGGCGTGCTCGCCATGAGCCGCTCGATGCCGGGCCTCGTGGAAACCTCTACAAACCTCGCATCGGTCAAATTCGCCGACGACCGGCGCATCGTCGTCACCTCCTCGCAGCGCTCCTCGGTGGAGAGCGCCAAGGCCGACGCCGCCGCGACCGTCGGAGCGACGTTCCGGCTGGCCGGTGCGGAAGTGGAACACGGCGAAGGCTATCCGGGCTGGAACCCCGACCCGTCGAGCCGCCTGCTCCAGGTGGCGGAAGCGGCTTACGAACGTCTGTTCGGCACGCAGCCCAAAGTACGCGCCATTCACGCGGGACTGGAATGCGGCCTCTTCCTCGAAAAATATCCGAAACTCGAAATGATTTCGGTCGGGCCGACGCTGCGCGGGGTACACTCGCCCGACGAACGCCTCGAAATAGCGACCGTGGACAAGTTCTGGAAATTCCTTATCGAAATCCTCCGGACGCTCTGACCGACACTCCTGCGCTTCTTCTGCCGGGGCCCCTCCATCGGGGCCCCGGTCTTTTGCAAACTCCATCCGTACAGACCGCCGCTCGTATCTCCGCAACCTGCCGTCCATTCCCGGCGGAAAACGGTCCGAACAAAATCGGCTGCACGCAAATATTGCGTACAGCCAATGCAAAAGAACGGTGACGCCTCCTGGCAAAGTCCCTACTCCTCACGGGGTACCAGTTCAAAGAAACCGCTGATTTCCTGCTGGTCGATGGCCTGACGGACATTGAATCGCTTGACCTGGTCCAAATATCCGGCCTTGCTGGCTTTGATTTCAATCTGTACGTCGCGGGAATTCTCATACGTCAGCCCGATAATGTTGAACGACCGGGTTTCTTCATACGGCGTAGAGGTAAGATAGTTTTCATTCGTGTTTTTTACTTCAGCCGGACAGCCCGACACAACACGCCAGGAGATGCGGGCCCCACGCGGCTCCGAATCGAAGTACCAGCGGATAATCGTCTGTTCGAGTGTCGTTTCTCCTGCATTGTCGCGGCTCACCCGCTGCTCTGCCGCACCCTGAGGAATACCGGCATCCCGGCTATAGACACTCGGCGAGAGGTGGCACGATATTTCCGTAGGGAAAGCCTTCTTGCCGTCGAACTGTTTTTGCTTGACAACGAGTTGCTTTCCATCCTCATAACCCTGTTTTCTGAATCCGACCGTGAACGATTTTCCTCTGGGTGGCTTAATCAATGCCGGAGTTTGCAAAGAGGTCGGAATGCCGTTGATATAAATATCAGCGCCGGCCGGTTCCGAATTGATTACGATTCTTTTCTGCGCCGCGGCGGTATCGGGCAGCAGCAGAAAGCAGAAGACAGACAGTGCAATAAATAATACTTTTTTCATGATAATTAAATTGTTACGTTCCTTGTCCCCTGAATTTTGTCTTGACTCAATACCATATAAAAAGCGTGGGACAAAACTTCATATCTGCATTCTGAGGTCTTAGGAAACCCGTGGCACAAATAGAAAAGTAAAGCCCACGCCGCAACGCGTGAGCATCAACTTTACTTCTCTGCCACATCTAAAAGTTCCTAAGTTTCAGAATGCAAGACGCAAAGCTAACGCTTTTTATATATTCCGCACCGATGCTGCTCGTGCGCACCGATGCGTCTCGGTCGGATGAAAATTACATTCGGTTTCGTTCTCCCATAGGCAAATTATTTTTAGATGTTTGCGGAACAAAGATAGCGAAAGGCGAGTGCAAAGACAAAAGAAAACGTAGTTTTCGATTTTGTCACTGCCGAGCCGTAGCCTATCTTCTTTCTTTAAAGATAGGAAAACCCGGACACAAACCCCACAATCCGCTCTTCCTAATTTTCATTACCTTTGTCCGCCCTAATCCTAAGACAAAACAGCAGATGGAAACATACAGGAAAATCGCCGCCGCCAACCTGCGGCGGGCAGCCGAAATCGTCGCCGAAACGAAGCTGGTCGCAAGCTGGGAGGCGATAGGAGCAGAGGTACACATCATCGGCAGCCTCGCCACGGGACTGATGATGAAAAACCGGGACATCGACCTGCACGTCTATACCGATACGGTTTCTGTCGCCGACAGCTTCCGGGCGGCGGCGCGCATCGCCTCGCATCCGGGCATCGTCCGCATGGAATACAACAACCTCATCGATACGGAAGAAGCGTGCATCGAGTGGCATGCCGCCTTCCGCGACACGGACGGACGCATGTGGAAAATGGACATGATACACATCCGGCGCGGTTCGGCCTACGACGGTTTCGCCGAACGCATGGCCTCGCGCATCGGCGCCGTGCTGACCGAAGAGACGCGCGATGCCATCCTGCGCCTCAAATACGAAACTCCCGATACGGAATCCGTCATCGGGGCGGAGTATTATGCAGCGGTACTCTCCGGCGGGGTGCGGGATTGGGCCGGATTCCTTGCCTGGCGCGAGGCGCACCGCGGCGAAAGTCTCATCGGCTGGCTGCCCTGAATGCCGCGTTGCGGTATCCGAAACCGGACGGCAATACGGCAATCGCAGAATGACCGTCTCCGAACGTCCGTCCGTTCGTCCCGCCTATAAACAGCGCCGTTCCGAACGCCGGACTGCAGTTCCTCCGTTCCCTTCCCCTCTGTCACCGGAGGGCCCGGAAGGAGCAGGACCGTCGAAGAGCCGCCGCGCCCTGCCGCCGGCCCGGATGCGACGGATACGGTCCGAGGTATGCGGAACCGGCACGACGCGAAAGCATCCGATGCACGTACCATACCGCCGGCCGCACTTCAGCGCCCCCGACGACCGCTTTACCGAGCACCGTCCTCCGAGCACCGAACGCGCGGGCTGCCGCTGCACGATTCGGAAACCGACATACGAGCGAACCCCCGCCGCAGGAAACGACGCAGCACCGAACGAAAACATCGGACGGAAACGCGCCGCCGGAACCCTTGTTCGGGGCAAAAGCCAATGAAACCGCCCGCTCCGTTTCCGAAACAGGGTGAACAAAACGGATAACGCCGAAGTGTCAGAATACCCTAAATGCCGCCTCAAGGGCGATTCGTCCCGCACGGACGGAAAGCCGGCGGACAAAAACGGAACCGAAAAAACCGACTGGAAATTACCGGACGACGACCGGCCTACCGTTCCCGGTCGCCGATGTAGTCGCAGAGCTGCTGGAGCGAGCGGCGATAAACGGAATCGGGATAGGTGACGATGATGCTGCGGGCCCAGTCGAGGTAGCCGTTCATCACCGCCTCCGCCGCCTCGATACCCCCTTCCCGGCGCACGAACGAGGAAATTTCCTCGATAAGGTCCGGATTGTCGCCTGCCGCCCCGACCTGTTTCATGATGCGCGCACGCGCGGAGTCGTCGCACCGTTCGAGTATGGCAATCAGCGGGAGGGTAATCTTCCCCTCGCGCAGGTCGGCGCAGGAGGATTTGCCGGTCTGTTCGGAAGGAGCGTAGTCGAGGATGTCGTCCTTTATCTGGAAAGCCATCCCCAGGTCGAGCCCAATCTGGCGAGCGATTCCGACGCCGGTGGCATCGGCACCGGAAGCCATGGCTCCCGCCCCGCTGCTCACCCCCATCAGAATGGCCGTCTTCTTGAAAATGATTTCGAGGTATGCCTCGCGCGAGACGCGGCGGCTGCCGTTGAGTTCGCTCTGGATGAGCTCGCCTTCGACGAGTTCGGAAATGCCGGCCGTGATGTAGGATACGATGTCGAACTGGGCGCTCTGCATGCCGAGCGAATAGCTCCGGGCCAAGATGTAATCGCCCGACAGCACCGACACGCGCGAATTCCATCGGCTGTGTACGGCGGGCTTACCGTGGCGGGTGTCGGAGCCGTCCACCACATCGTCGTGCACGAGCGAGGCGTTGTGCAGCATCTCCACCATCAGGGCGGCGAGGTAGGCCCGCTTGCCGATGCCGTACCGGGAGTGTATGCCCGCGCAAAGGAAGACCAGCAGGGGACGTATGCCCTTGCCGCGCGAGGAGATGATGTAATCCATGATGCCCGTGACGAAGCCGTTGTCGCTGTGCAGGGCACGTTTCATGAACTCGCCGTACTCTTCGAACTCCCTTTCGAGGGGTTTTCTTATTTCGCTCAACCTGTCCATGCGCATTCCGAACGCACAAATGTAGTGTAAAATTCCGAGAGAAACCGCCACCGGAGGAGCCATTCGCAACATTTTACCCCCATTTCCGCCGGAAAATGAAGCGCAGGGGAATCCGGAACGGCGCCTGCGGTTCATAATATCAACTATTTTTCGTTACTTTGCAGGATACGAAAACACGAGTTCCTTATGGACAAACGAGGGAAAACCTTCCGATGGCTGCCCTACGTCGCGGCCCCCGTCATCTTCCTGCTGGTTTCGATGCTCTATTTCGCCCCGCAGTTCAGCGGCGAAAAACTCGACATGCACGACGTCACCCAGTACGTCGGGGCGAGTGCGGACATCGAACGGCACGTAGAACAATACGGAGAAGACCCGCAGTGGACGGGCAGTTCGTTCAGCGGCATGCCCTCCTACATGATAGACTTCAAGGTACCGGCATGGATAATCCGCCATGCTTCCAAACTTCCCGTGCGGGCGATGGGCGAACCGGCCGTACTCATCTTCACGGCAATGCTCTGCTTCTGGCTCATGACGCTGCTGTGGAAGGTGAACCCGTGGGTGGGCATCGTCCCCGCACTGGCCTACGGCTTTTCGACCTACACCATCCTCATCATCGGCGCCGGACACATCTCCAAAGTGTGGGCGATGGCCTACATTCCCCTGCTGCTGGGGGCTATCGTCTACACCTACCGCGGACGACACCTGTGGTTCGGCGCGGCGCTCGCGGCACTGGCAGCCTCGCTCGAAATATCGGCCAACCACCCGCAAATCACCTATTATTTCCTGCTGGTCATCGTCGCCCTGCTCATCAACGAGCTGGTACGCAGCTGCAAATGCCGGGCGCTGCCCCGCTTCTGGAAAGCATCGGGCGCACTCGTACTCGCCGCGGCGCTGGCGGTCGGCTCCAACTTCGCCCCGCTCTACTTCACCGCACAGCATGCGGCCGACACGACCAGGGGCGGTTCGGAACTCGCCGCAACGGACGGGGAGGACGCATCCCGGCGGGGACTCGACCTCGAATACGCCACGGCATGGAGCTACGGCCGCACGGAAAGTTTCAACATGTTCATCCCGAACCTCAAGGGCGGTTCGTCGGCACAGCCTTTCTCGCAGGACGGCCCCGTAGCCGATGTGCTGGCCAACTTCGGAGCACGCTCCTCCGACCTGCCGCTGGGCACCTACTGGGGCGACCAGCCCGGAACGGCGGGCCCCACCTATCTCGGAGCGGTCGTGGTCTTCCTCGCCGTATTGGGCCTGTTCGTGCTGCAGGGCAGCCGGAAATGGTGGCTGCTGGCAGTCAGCATCCTCGCCCTCTTCCTCTCGTGGGGAAGCAACATGATGTGGTTCACGGAGCTATGCTTCCGCATACTGCCCGGATACAACAAGTTCCGCGCGGTCTCGACGGCGCTCGTCATCGTGCAGTGGGCCTTCCCGCTGCTGGCCTGCATGCTGCTCTCGGAGCTCTGGAAAGGCGAAATCCCCGCGCAGAAGATGCGCCGCGGGCTCGCGTGGGCGACCGGCATCACGGGTGGCCTCGCCCTGCTCTTCGCGCTTTTCGGCCCGAAGATGTTCGGTTTTTCCGCGCCCGGCGACTACCCGATGCTCTACAACATCGCGGCCTATTCGGGATTCGACGATGCGGATGCACGGGTGTTCGCCGACTACGTATCGGACGCCATGAGCGCCGAACGGGCCAAAATGCTCCGCGCCGATGCATGGCGCTCGCTGCTCTTCGTACTCGTATCCGCGGGACTGGTGCTGCTTTTCGCCAAAGGAAAGATGAAACGCGGCGTGCTGACGGCATGCTTCGCCGGTCTGGTGTGCCTCGACCTCATTCCCGTAGACCTGCGCTACCTTTCCTGGGACGACTTCGTACCGGCCCGCCGCACGCAGCTCTACCCCACCGAAGCGGACAAGGAAATCCTGAAGGACACCACGCCGGGCTATCGGGTGGCCAACCTTTCGGTCAGCACCTTCAGCGACGCGACGACCTCCTATTTCCACCGTTCCGTGGGGGGATACCACGGCGCCAAGCTGCAACGTTACCAGGACCTCATCGACCGGCATCTCAACCCGATGCACATGGAGGTCTACAACATGCTCAATACGCGCTACTTCATCGTACCGGACGCTGCGGGGCGGCTGGAGGCGCAGTTCAACCCCGACGCCAACGGCGCGGCATGGTTCGTCGGCGAAGTGACGCAGGTGGATACGCCCGACGAGGAAATCGACGCGCTGAACCGCATCGACACCAAACGGCAGGCCGTGGCCGACCGGCGCTTCGCCGATATGCTGACGGTAACCGGCACGGCAGACGCCGCCGCGACCATCCGGCTCACCGACTACCGTGCGAACCGGCTCACCTACGAATACGATTCGGCTTCGGACGGCATCGCCGTATTCTCCGAAATCTATTACGACAAGGGCTGGAAAGCCTTTATCGACGGACGGGAAGCCCCCTATTTCCGGGCCGACTACGTACTGCGGGCCATGGTGCTGCCCGCCGGACACCACACCGTGGAGTTCGTTTTCCGCGCCCCGAAATTCCGGGAAGCATCGGCCGTGACGCTCGCTTGTTCCATCCTCATCCTCGCCGGTTTCGCGGCGGCGGCAGTCCATGCGGTATGGGACGGACAGCGTAAAAAAAGCATCACGGCGGACAATAACGACACGGAGCAATCGTAACAATACAAAGGGAAAAAACACCAACAAATACCGTATCGGACATGGCGAAAGCTGAAAATACAAAAAGCCTCAGGCGCAAAGTACGCAACTCGTATATCATCTCGACGATAAGCATCGCGCTCGTACTGTTTCTGCTGGGAAGCGTCGGTTACCTGATATTCAACGCGGTAAGGGCAACCGACCTGATGAAGGAGAACGTAGCCATCCACCTGATGCTGAAGGAGGGCACGAGCGACGAACGGACGGCCGAAATAGGCCGGGAGCTCGGAGCGCACGAGGCGGTCAAGGAAGTGACGTTCGTCCCCAAGGCGGTGGCCGCGGAAAATTTCAGGGAACAGGTGGGGAGCGACTTCGTGGAATTTCTCGCATTCAATCCGCTGCCGGACGCCTACGAAGTGAAACTGCATGCGCAGTATTCCGACAAGGACTACGTCCGGAAGTTCGAAAAGGAGGTGGCAGGCTGGAACGGCATCGACGAGGTGGTTTACCAACGGGCCGTGGTGGAACAGATAGGCGCCAACATCAACAAGTTCAACCTCGTCCTGCTGCTCTTCGGCGGAGCGCTCCTGGTCATCGCGCTCATCCTGCTCAACAACACCATCCGCCTGACCATCTACTCCAAACGGTACCTTATCAACACGATGAAGCTGGTCGGCGCATCCAAGTGGTTCATCATGAAACCGTTCCTGCTGCGCAGCATCCTGCACGGCGTCTACGCATGGCTCATCGCCGCGGCGATGTTCCTCGCTCTGGTGGCGGGACTCGGCGAAGGGCTGCCCGAAGTGACGTTCCTGGCGGAGAGCCGCCCGGTCTATTACGTCCTCTGCGGCATGCTGCTGCTGGGCATCCTGATATCGGCGCTGTTCACCCTCTTCGCCGTGAACAAGTTCGTCCGGATGAACACGACGAAAATCAACCTCTACTGATACCCGCCGGCGCCCGCCGCGGCGCACGGCCCAAAGCAAAAAACGCAGACGACCTCACATTATGACAAAGACGACGAAAAGCAGAAACGGCGCGCCAGCCGCGTCGAAAGAGCGCCGGGACGCGGAAGTCCGTATGCCGCTCGGCCGCAAGAACTATATCTGCATGCTCATCGGCGTGGGCATCATCATCCTGGGTTTCATCCTGATGAGCGGCGGAGGCAGCGACGACCCGAACGTGTTCGACTACTCGATGTTCAGCTTCCGCCGCATCACCCTCGCTCCGGTGGTGGTACTCGCCGGATTCGGCTTCGAGATATTCGCCATCATGAAGAAATTCAAAGAGTAACGCAGGGCCATGTCCGTACTGGAAGCCATCATCATGGGCATTTTGCAGGGACTCACGGAGTTCCTGCCCGTCAGCAGTAGCGGCCACCTCGAACTGGCCAGTTACCTCTTCGGCATCGAGTCCGAAAGCAACCTGCAATTCACCATGGCGGTGCACGCGGCCACCGTGCTGAGCACCATCACCGTTTTCTACCGCCAGATTGCGGAACTGTTCCGGGGGCTGTTCCGATTCCGGATGAACGACGAAACGCGTTACGTCCTCAACCTGCTCCTCTCCATGATACCCATCGGCATCGTAGGGCTGTTCTTCAAAGATGCCGTCGAAGGACTGTTCACTTCCAACCTGCTGCTGGTCGGGGCGATGCTGCTCGTCACGGCATGCCTGCTGACCTTCGCCGGCCGGGCCCGGCCGCGCAGCGGGAAAATCACGCCGAAGAATGCTTTCGTCATCGGCATCGCGCAGGCGCTGGCCGTACTGCCCGGACTGTCGCGTTCGGGCGCCACCATCTCCACCGGCCTGTTGCTCGGCGTCGAACGGAGCGAAGTATCGAAATTCTCGTTCCTCATGGTGCTCATCCCCATCATCGGCATGAACCTGCTGGAAATCATCGGTATGCCGGCCGGAGCGAGTTCCGTGGGCGCATGGCAGCTCGCAGGCGGTTTCGCCGCGGCCTACCTCACCGGCACGCTCGCCTGCCGCTGGATGATTCGCATCGTGAACCGGGGCAAACTCGTCTGGTTCGCCGTCTACTGCGCCGCGGTGGGACTCGTCTCCATCGGCCTGTGGCTCTTCAACTGACCGGAACATACACACGACCGGATAACCAAAATCGCACGGAATTGAAAGGAACGCTTTCCAAAGAGACGAATTTCAGAGAAGGATACGTCCTCGTCGTAGACAAGCCGCTCGGCTGGACATCGACCGACGTGGTACGCAAAATCAAATTCATGCTGCATCGCAACGGCCTGCGCAACCTCAAGGTGGGCCATGCGGGGACGCTCGACCCGCTGGCCACGGGCGTGCTCGTCGTATGCCTCGGCAAGGCCACCAAAAGGGTGGAGGCGCTGCAGGCGGAAGAAAAGGAGTACGTGGCCGAAATGGTGCTCGGAGCCACGACGCCCAGCTTCGACATGGAACATCCGGTGGACGCCACCTACCCCTGGGAACACATCACGCGGGTGGCCGTCGAAAGCGCCCTCGCCTCCCTCACCGGCGAAAGGCTCCAGATGCCGCCGCTCTACTCGGCCAAAAAGATAGACGGCCAGCGGGCCTACGAATACGCCCGCGAAGGGGAGGAGGTGACGCTCCGTGCGGCGACCATCCGCATCCATGCACTGGAGCTGCTCGAATGCGACCTGCCCCGCATCAAGGTACGGGTAGTATGCAGCAAGGGGACCTACATCCGCTCGCTCGCCCGCGAAATCGGCGAGGCCCTCGACAGCGGTGCCTACCTTTCCTCGCTTCGCCGCACGCGCAGCGGCGACTTCCGCGCCGAGGACGGCTATACCGTGGACGAAATAATAAACGTGCTGAAATAGCCGTTAGAACAGAAGACTGCAACTGAACGGCCATTATTACCGGCGGGTACTTCCCGCCGACATTCGGTACACCCTGCGGAACCATTCGTTCAATGTCGGGCACTGCGCCGGAGCGCTGCAGGAAAGATAAGGAAGCGCGGAAGCAAAACGAACGGAAAAGACCGGAGGACGCCGACGAAAGAATGTCATGTCGGACGCTGTGCCGGAACGCGCGGCAGGAAAGAATAAGAAAGCACGGAAGCAAAACGAACCGAAAAGACCGGGGACGCCGACGAAAAAATGTCATGCCGGAGGCAGTGTCGGAGCGCAACAGGAAAGATAAGGAAGCGCGGAAGCAAAACGAACGGAAAAGACCGGGGACG
>DXFY01000036.1 GCA_019114205.1 Candidatus Tidjanibacter gallistercoris
GGAAACTAATATTTTTCCCAAAATTAGAATTAGACAAGTTAAGGATTTACCGATAGTCGCTATTCCGATTTCACAGCAACTTGATTATAGAAATTTGGTTACTGAATTACAAAAAAATATTGAAGATAAGCAAAACTATAATTCAATATTGAGCATGATAGACCGTTTGGTGTATCAGCTTTATGGATTGACGGAAGATGAGATAGCTATTATAGAGGAAAATCATTGATTGATTTTTGTAAATCTGCTGTAAATTTTAATAATCGGAGTAGTTTTCGTGCAGTTATACCAAGTTGAGGCCGACTAATGCGAGGCAGGCATGCGTGTGTCGGCGGTGTTGGTCGGCGATTTGCCGGGCTCGGCCGGTGTTCCTTGCAGGAATACATGAATCCTTTTTGAACGAACTTTCTGCAATGAATGGGTAGTTATGTTGCGGATGTTTCACGACACTCTTGCATCCGCTTGCCGTGACCGGCGTATCATGGACGGACGATGATATGGCAGGGATGCTTTCGGTACGTTGCGCGAAATCCCGTCTCGTGGGCTGCATTTCGTTTTGTATGCGAACGAAAAAATGCTTGCCGATAGGGCGGTTGTCGAATTGTCGTGCAGGCAGGCGAGACGGGGTTAGCTGGTGCCTGGCCGGTAGGGGAACATGTAGGCGAGCAGGAAGCATGCAGTACGCTGCGGGGTATCGATAACGGAAAATGCCCGGTGGCGTTATCGTTCGTCATGGCCGTAAAACAAAAATACCCTGCTTCAACGGCAGGGTATTTCGCTGCATTCTTTCGTGACTCCGACAGGATTCAAACCTGTAACCGCCTGATCCGTAGTCAGGTACTCTATTCAGTTGAGCTACGGAGCCATATTTCCCGATTGCGAGTGCAAAGATAGGCATTTTTAGAAACAATGCAAATTTTTTTCAGTGACTTTGCGCGATTTTCTGTGTTCGGGAGTAATGTTTCCCGGCAGCATGGGGATGAAGCGTGCCGACCGGTCGGGGCGGGAGCGTGCTCCGGATGAAGCAGGGTAGGGAGCAATCGCCCGAATTTCGGAGTTCGTGGAGCCGTTTTCCGGTGCGGTGCGGATGAAATGTGCCGTCCGGTGCGGCAGGAGCGGAGGTTTCGTACAAGACGGGCCCGTGCAGACATGCACGGGCCCGTCGGTTTCCGGGGCGTTACGCCCCGTTATTTGTCGAAGATTTCCGCGAGTTTGGCTTTCACGTCGTCGCCGCGCAGATTCTTGGCGATGATGGTGCCGTCGGGACCGATGAGGAAGTTGGACGGAATGCTCTGGATGGCGTAGGCCTTCGTAGCTTTCTGTTCCTCGTCGTTCATGGCCGTCACGTTAATCCAGGTCATCTTGTTGTCCGCCATGGCTTCTTTCCATGCGTCCGCATCGCTGTCGAGCGATACGCCGTAAATTTCAAACCCTTTATCGTGGAACATTTCATAGGATTTGACCAGGAACGGCAGTTCCATCATGCACGGGTTGCACCACGATGCCCAGAAATCGAGCAGGACGTATTTGCCTTCGCCCACCACGGAGGAGAGCGCTACTTCCTTGCCGTCGGCATCGGGAAGTACGATGTCCGTGTATTTGTTGCCCACGTCGGTGTTTTTCTTGGACTGGGCATATTCGCGGATTTCGCCGGCGAGGTCGGTTTCCTGTACGGCAGGGGAGAACTTGTCGAGCTGGGCGATGATGGCATTGCCGTCCCATTCGTTCATCAGGCTCGTGAGCAGGTAAAGACCGAAATAGTTGTCGAGGTTTTCGTTCATGGCGGTAGCGATGGAGGCCTTCATTTCATCGGCTACTGCTTGACGTTCCTCTTCCGAACCGGCCGTGTAGAATTTCTCCATGATTTCGTACTGCCGTTCGTTGAATTTCGAGTTGCTGTCGTTGGCTTTGGTGCCGGCGATGCGGAGCGCATCGTTCTTGTCCCCTTCGACGGTTATCGTACCCGGTTCGAGGAAAATCATAGCCAAAGGCTGGCCGTCGTTGCTGAGCAGGGCGAGCGCCGGTTTTTCGGTGCTTCCTTCGAGGGTGAATTTACCGTCCGTCACGGGCGATTCGGCAATGTCTTCGCCCTTGTCGTCCATCAGGGTTACGGTACCGGTGAGCCCCGTTACGTTGCCGGTGATGGTGTAGCCGTTCTTCTTTCCGCAGCTGCACAGCATGACCGCCATGGCTGCAAACAATAGGATTTTTTTCATGTTCTTGGATTTGTAATGTGTTCGTGTTTTATCTTTTGTTTTTTATCGCTCGTTCCGGGTTGCGTGCCAAAAACTCTTCCCAGCTCGCCGACGCGCCGCGCGTGCCGTCGCTTTTCCGGTGGGAGGGAGCCGGCAGGGGCGACGTGACGACGAAGTAGTGACACAAAGCTACTGCCAAACCGTCCGTCGCATCCAGTCTTTTCGGATTATATTCCACGCCGAGCATGCTTTTCAGCATCGCCGCCACCTGTTCCTTGGCCGCGCCGCCCGTTCCCGTCACGGCTTGTTTTATCCGCCGCGGCGCATATTCGAATACGGGCAGTTCCTTGTGCAGCGCCGCGGCCATCGCCACGCCCTGCGCCCGTCCGAGTTTCAGCATGCTCTGTACGTTTTCCCCGAAGAAGGGCGATTCGAGCGCCACTTCGTCCGGGCGATACTCCTCGATGAGGCCCGAAACCTGCTCGAAGATGCGGCGCAGTTTGGCATATGCGTCGGGCAGGCGGCCCAGTTCGATGTCGCCCATGGCAATGCATACGACGGTATTGTGCCGCACTTCCAGCACGCCGTATCCCATTCGGTTCGTGCCGGGGTCGATGCCCATGATTCGCAACGGTTTCGTCGGTGTAGCCATGTCGTCGGTCTGCGGGCGTGTCCCGCGGCGAACGGCGCGCGGAGGCAGCAGCTGCCGTCTGCGGTCATTCGCCGGATTTGCCGGTCAGTTCGTTCAGTTGTTTCTCCATCCGGTACACCGTCTTGCTCAGTTCCGGCAGGTTTCGGAATACGGCGTTGGCACGGTGGTACCGCGATATGGGCAGGGCGGGGTAGCCGAAATAGACCGTCCCGTCCGGGATGTTGTTCGATATGCCCGATTTGGAGCCGAGCTGTACGTCGTCGCCGATGGTCAGATGGCCGGCGATGCCCACCTGTCCTCCCAGCATGCAGTGGCGACCGATTTTGCTCGTACCCGCCACGCCGACCTGCGAGGCGCATACGGTATGTTCGCCGACGACCACGTTGTGGCCTATTTGTATCAGGTTGTCGAGTTTCACGCCGCGGCGGATGACGGTCGAACCCATCGTGGCGCGGTCGATGCAGGTGTTGGCGCCTATCTCCACGTCGTCCTCCACCACCACGTTGCCTATTTGCGGAATCTTGGCGTATCCGCCCTTGTCGTCCGGTGCGAAACCGAAGCCGTCGGCACCTATCACGGCGCCCGCATGGATGATGACGTTGCTGCCGATGCGGCACCCTTCGTATATCTTCGCCCCGGCATATATCGTGGTGTTGTCGCCCACCGCGACGCCCTCGCCGATGTAGGCGTTCGGATAGATGCAAACGTTGTCGCCGATGCGTGCGCCGGCCTCGATGACGGCGAATGCACCCACATAGCAGCCGGAGCCGAGCTCGGCGCGCTCGTCTATGGCGGCTCGGTCGCTGATGCCCTGCCTGCGCGGTTTGTGGGAGGCATACAGTTCGAGCAGTTTGGCAAACGATGCGTAGGCATCCTCCACGCGCACGAGCGTGGCCCGCACGGCGTTTTTGGGTTCGAAGTTCCTATCCACGATGACCACGGACGACAGCGTGTCGTAGATGTAGTGTTCGTATTTCGGATTGGCGAGGAAAGAGAGGGCGCCGGGGTGTCCTTCCTCGATTTTGGCGAATGTCGATACCGTGGCATCCGCGTCTCCCTCGACCGTGCCGCCGAGGTAGGCCGCTATCGTTTCGGCTGTGAATTCCATTGTCCTAAAGGTAGTTTTTAATGTCTATGTTGTCCGGCATCAGACCGGTCGGGTCGCCGCCAAACTCAATCAGTTCGCGGATGATGCTCGACGAGATGGCCACATACCGGGGCGGTGTGAAGAGCAGTACGGTGGTAATCTCCGGGAAAAGCATCTGGTTTACCACCATCATGTTCCGTTCGTATTCGTAGTCCACCGTGTTGCGCATGCCGCGCAGCAGGAAGCGGATACCCTCCCGGCGGCAGAATTCCCCCGTGAGTTCCGAGTAGATGGCGACCCGTACGCGGTCATCGCCGCCGTACAGGTCTTCGATGAGCCGTTTGCGGTTCTCTACGGTCAGCAGCCCGTTCTTTTCCGAGTTGGAGCCGATGCCGACCACGATGCGGTCGAAGATTTTCAGACCGTCCTCGACGATGGCCTGGTGTCCGAGCGTGAACGGGTCGAACGAACCGGGGAAGAGTGCCGTTTTCATCATTGAGCCAGTTTGTCCAGCAGGGTACGCATGCCTGCCCGGTGCTCCACGAGCGCCGGAAGCTCTTCCGTCCGTACGCGCACCTGTTCCATCGTGTCGCGGTCGCGGACGGTGACCGTACCGTCTTCGGCGGTCTGGTGGTCCACCGTGATGCAGAGCGGGGTGCCGATGGCATCCTGACGGCGGTAGCGTTTGCCGATGCTGTCCTTCTCGTCGTACTGTATGTTGTAGTCGTATCGGAGCATGTCCTTGATGCGGTGCGCCGTTTCGGGCAGACCGTCCTTTTTGACGAGGGGTAGTACGGCCGCCTTGACCGGGGCGAGCGGTGCGGGGATGGAGAGTACCGTCCGCTCTTCGCCGTTCTCCAGCTTCTCTTCCTTGTATGCGGCCGAAAGTACCTGGAGCACCATGCGGTCCACGCCGATGGAAGTTTCAACCACGTAGGGGATGTAGCTTTCGCCGGTTTCCGCGTCGAAGTAGCGTATCTTTCTGCCGGAGAACTCTTCGTGGCGGCCGAGGTCGAAGTCGGTGCGCGAATGGATGCCTTCCACCTCCTTGAAGCCGAACGGAAAGCGGAATTCGATGTCTGCCGCGGCGTTGGCGTAGTGGGCGAGTTTTTCGTGGTCGTGGAACCGGTAGGCGTCGTCGCCGAAGCCGAGCGCACGGTGCCAGCGCATGCGTGCATTCTTCCACTTTTCGTACCATGCCAGTTCCTCGCCCGGACGCACGAAGAACTGCATCTCCATCTGTTCGAACTCCCGCATGCGGAAGATGAACTGCCGTGCGACGATTTCGTTGCGGAACGCCTTTCCGATTTGGGCGATGCCGAAGGGTATCTTCATGCGTCCCGTTTTCTGTACGTTGAGGAAATTGACGAAGATACCCTGCGCCGTTTCGGGACGGAGGTAAATGGTATTGGCACCGTCGGCCACCGAACCGATTTTCGTATCGAACATCAGGTTGAACTGGCGTACTTCCGTCCAGTTGCGCGTTCCGGAAACGGGGCAGGCGATTTCGGTATCGATGATGATGCGGCGCAGGCCCTGCAGGTCGTTGGCGTTGAGCGCCGCCGCCATCCGGGCGTTGATTTCGTCGCGTTTCTCGGCGAGCTCCTGCACGCGCGGGTTGGTGGCCCGGAACTGTGCCTCGTCGAATCGGTCGCCGAAACGTTTGCGTCCTTTTTCGACTTCCTTGTCTATTTTCTCGTCCTGTTTGGCAATCCATTCCTCGATGAGCACGTCGGCACGGTACCGTTTCTTGGAATCCCTGTTGTCTATCAGCGGGTCGTTGAAGGCCCCCACGTGGCCCGACGCTTCCCATACGCGCGGGTGCATGAAGATGGCCGCGTCGATGCCCACGATGTTGTCGTGGAGCTTCGTCATCGAATCCCACCAGTAGCGTTTTATGTTGTTTTTGAGTTCGACGCCCATCTGCCCGTAGTCGTACACGGCGCTCAGTCCGTCGTATATTTCGCTCGAAGGGAATATGTATCCGTATTCCTTGCAGTGTGCGACGAGTTTCTTGAAGAGTTCTTCCTGTGTCATTTTGTGCCTGTGCTTGTTGAATATGCCAAAAGTACTACAAATCACGCGACCCGCCCAATAAACGGGGGAAAATCGTCCCGCAAAGATAATATTTTCCACCCGGAACTCCGACGCGGCGGCCGCCGGCGGCCGATGCCCGATAATTTTCCGAGCCGTTTCCGAATCCGGCGGCAAAAGCGTAACTTTGTCGTCCGTATGGGAAGGATACTGGCCATAGACTACGGTACGAAACGAACGGGAATCGCCGTGAGCGACCCGCAGCGCATCATTGCCGGCGGTCTGGATACCGTGCCCACGGCGCAGCTCGTGCCCTGGCTCGTAAACTATATCGCCGCGGAACGCGTTGATATTATCGTGGTGGGGCTTCCCGTACGTACGGACGGAAGTCCGAGCGATACGCATGAGGCTGCCGGAAAGCTCGCGTCGCGGCTCGCGGCGGCTTTCCCGGATGTGCGCGTGACGATGTTCGACGAGCGTTTTACTTCCGTACTGGCCCACCGTGCCATGCTGGAGGGCGGCATGAAGAAGATGCAGCGGCGCGACAAGGCGGCCGTGGACCGGATTAGCGCCACGATACTGCTGCAGGACTTCATGGACAGCCGCGCTTACGAGGAGATGAAAGAGTATAAATGACAAGCATTATGATTTATCCGATTTACATATACGGTTCGCCCGTGTTGAGGAGCGAGTGCGCCGAGGTGGAACGCGACCATCCCGACCTGGAAAAGCTGGTTGCAGACATGTTCGAAACGATGTACGCCTCGGAAGGGGTGGGGCTCGCCGCGCCGCAGATAGGCAAATCGCTCCGGCTGTTCGTCGTGGATACCTCGCCTTTCGGGCAGTACGACCCTTCGGCGGCGGGTTACCGCCGGGTGTTCGTCAATCCGCAGATTACGGAGGAGTCGGACGAGGAGGTGCTCCTGAACGAGGGATGCCTTTCGTTGCCGGGACTGCATGAGGACGTTTACCGTCCCGAAAAAATCAGGATACGCTATTTCGACGAGCGGTTCGCCGAGCACGAAGAGGTGCTCGAAGGATGGCCTGCCCGCGCCGTACAGCACGAGTACGACCACATCGAGGGCATCGTGTTCACCGACCGCCTGGCTCCCCTGCGCAAGACACTGGTGCGGAACAAGCTGAACGCTATGGCCAAAGGGAAATACGAAGCCTCGTACCGGACGAAACAGACGAAAAGGTGACGCCGCCGCCTACGTCCGGAGGACTGCGGAAAAGGGACGGTACGTGCCGGGAGAAAGCGGTCGTGCCGGAGCCCGGAAAGCGTGCCGGGGACATGGCGGAAAAACGGATGGAGCCTGCGAACCCGGTCGCAGGCTCCATCCGTTTGCTGTCCGTCGTTTTCCCGTTCAGAGTGCTGCTTCCGCTATTTCGCGTATGAGTCCTTCCGCATCCGTCCTCTGGCGTTTGAGGTAGTCCTTGTATATGTCGAAATGACGTACGACGGCTGCCTCGTAACCGGCCCGGTCGCCCGCCTTGAGCAGTTGCAGCAGGTCGCGGTGCGTTACCAGTCTGCCATGTGCGGCGAGTTCGTTCCGCCGAGTGTCGAACAGCTGCCTGTTCTGTTCGGCGACGTATTCGAGTACGGGAATGATGAGCATCTGGAATTCCGTTATCGTGTCGTTTCCGATATGCTCGTACAGTTTCCGATGGAAATCCGGAAGATAAGGGTTGCCCAGCTTCTCTTCGTTTTCCACAATCAGTTCCAGTTCGGCGAGTTTCTCCGGGGTGAGCGTGTTGAAAACGATACCTGCCGAGCCGATTTCCAGTACCATCCGCATCTCGAAAATGTCGCGCAGCGTGGCAGCGCTCATCAACAGCGGATTCATGCTGCGGCGCAGACTCGCCAACAGGGAAGGTTCGGCGAGCGTCATCCCCCGTTTTGTTCGGGACAGTATCATCCCCGTCATTTTGAAGCGGCTGAGCGCTTCTCTCAGTACCGTTCGGCCGATGCCGAGCGATGCGGCGAGCTCATTCTCGTTCGGAATGCTGCTGCCGGGTCGCAGCCCCTGTTCCTTAAAATACTGAATCAGTTTCTCTTCTACCTGGTCTACAAGGGTGTACCCGTTTCTGTCTATTCGCAGATTGTCCATATCTATGGGGGAATGTTCGTATAATGAAAAGTTTTCATCAACAAATATAATTGTTTTCATCGTTTTTATTATAAAAAAGCGTTTGAAATGTGATTTGCAGGTCTTCGCAGCGGCCTTTCCGTATCTTTTTTAGTAAAGAACGCAGGAGGCTTCCGCCGCACCCGGAAATGCGCGGCACAGTTACCGGCAGGCCTCCGAAACGGGGAAACTGAAACGATACCGGGCGGAAAAGTTTGTATCCGACATAAATAGTTCTTATTTTTGGAGAATCTTAAACTTTTAATTCTTATGAAGAACACCCTGATAGACCGGGCCGTGGTCGTGACGGCCATGGAACAGTTCGATGTGACCGACCTGAACGAGGCTTCCATAAGGCAGATAGGCGGAATCGTGAAATCCATAGAGGAGCGCACGGGCGAGGAGTTCGTGCACCTCGAAATAGGCGTACCGGGTCTCCCGCCCGAACGAATCGGTATCGCCGCCGAACACGAGGCGCTGGATGCCGGCGTGGCTTCCATATATCCAGAAATGCCGGGTATTCCGGAGCTGAAGCACGAGGCGTCGCGCTTCCTCAAGGCGTTCGTGGATGCCGACATATCGCCCGAAGGATGTCTGCCTACCGTGGGTTCCATGCAGGGCGCCTATGCGGCTTTTACGCTCTGTTCGCAGATAGACCCGAAGAAGGATACCATACTATATATAGACCCCGGCTTCTCGGTGCAGAAGACGCAGGCGGATGTCATCGGGGTGAAGCGCGAAGCGTTCGACGTGTACGACTACCGTGCCGGGAAACTCGGCCCGAAGCTGGAAAGTTACTTGTCGAAGGGCAACATCGCCGCCATTATCTATTCCAATCCCAACAACCCGACGTGGATGTGCCTGACGGATTCGGAGTTGAAGACTATCGGTGAACTTGCGGCGAAATACGACGTCATCGTCATCGAAGACCTCGCCTACATGGCGATGGATTTCCGCCGCGACCTGGGCAAACCTTTTCAGCCGCCCTACCAGCCGAGTGTCTCGAAATACACCGACAACTACATCATCCTGATGAGTGCCTCGAAGATATTCAGTTATGCCGGTCAGCGCATCGCGGTCATGGCCATATCCGACACGCTGTACAAACGTGCCTACCCGGCGCTCATGGAGCGTTACGGCATGGCCAAGTTCGGGCCGGTCATGTTGCAGCGCATCCTTTACTGTCTCTCGTCGGGAACGTCGCACACGTCCCAGTATGCTCTTGCGGCGATGCTGCGCGCGGCCAACGACGGGGAACTCGACTTTATAGAGGAGGTGAAGGAGTACGGCCGCCGCACCGAAAAGATGAAAGAGATATTCGTGCGCAACGGCTTCCGCATCGTCTACGACCGCGACCTCGACCAGCCCCTGGGCGACGGCTTCTTCTTCACGGTAGGTTATAAGGATGTCGAGGGCGGCGAACTGCTGCGGCTGCTGTTGCACTACGGTGTGAGCGCCATCGTGCTTTCGACGACCGGCAGCCTCCAGCAGGGGCTGCGCGTATGTTCCTCCGCGATAAAGTCGCATCACTATGCGATGCTCGATGAGCGTCTGCGCATGTTCGATGAGAATTACGGAAAATAGTATCGTTCCGGCAGGGTGTTTGCGCCGCCGCGGGAGAGGACTTCCGCGACGGAGGAACGGTTGTCCGGAGCAGTGTCGAAGAGATAAGCAAATTAGCGTATGATAAACGAAAAACTGTTCAATCCGTCGAGCGTCGTCGTGGTAGGAGGCTCGGACGATGTAAACAAACCCGGCGGTGCCGTACTGCGCAATCTGCTGCAAAGCCCGTTCGGAGGAAAGGCTTATGTGGTCAATCCCAAAGCCGACAGCGTACAGGGCGTGCGTGCGTACCATACCGTCGAGGAACTGCCCCAGGTGGATTGCGCCATTATCGCCGTTGCGGCCAAATTTTGCCTCCATACGGTGGAGGTGCTCGCCCGCGAGAAAGGAACGCGCGCGTTCGTCATTCTTTCGGCCGGCTTCGGAGAGGAGAACGAGGCCGGGGCGGAACTCGAACGCAAAATCGTGGAAATCATCGATTCCGTCGGCGGAGCCCTGATAGGGCCGAACTGTACGGGTATCCTGACTACCAACTACAACGGTTCGTTCACCTCGCCCGTTCCGCAGCTTGACCCGAAGGGCGTGGACTTCATTTCGGGTTCCGGGGCCACGGCCATATTCATCGTGGATAACGGAATGCGCAAGGGGCTGAAGTTCAACAGCGTGTGGTCTGTGGGCAATTCGGCCCAGATAGGCGTCGAGGAGGCGCTCGAATATCTGGACGAGTCGTTCGATGCCGCGCACAGCTCGCGCATCAAAATTCTGTACATAGAGAGCATCAACAATCCGCAGAAGTTCCTGCGCCATGCCTCCTCGCTCGTCCGCAAGGGATGCCGCATCGCGGCCGTCAAGTCGGGAAGTTCGGAGGCGGGCGGACGCGCCGCCTCGTCGCATACGGGAGCGCTCGCCAGCCCGGACATCGCCGTCGATGCACTGTTCCGCAAAGCGGGCATCGTGCGTTGCAGCGGTCGCGAAGAGCTGACTACCGTGGCGGGTATCTTCATGTATCCGGAACTCAGGGGGCGCAACATCGCCATCGTAACCCATGCGGGAGGACCGGCCGTCATGCTGACCGATGCGCTGTCCAACGGCAAGTTAGAGGTGCCCCATATCGAAGGGCCGAAGGCGGAGGCGCTGCTCGCAAAGCTGTTTCCCGGTTCTTCGGTGGGCAATCCCATCGATTTCCTGGCTACCGGTACGGCCGAACAGCTCGGCTTCATCCTCGATGCGTGCGAGCACGATTTCGAGCATATCGACGGTATCGCGGTGATTTTCGGCAGTCCCGGTCTGTTCCCGATACACGACGTCTATGCGCTGCTCGCCGAAAAGATACGCAATTCCGACAAACCGATATTCCCGATATTTCCCTCCTACACGTGGGTGAAGGACGAAATCGAAGAATTCGTCCGCAACGGCGGCGTCTATTTCCCGGACGAAGTACTGTTCGGCAATGCGCTCGCCAAGGTGTACCATACCCCGCGCGTGGAACCGGAGGATGCGCAGTTCCCGTGCGTGGATGTGGAACGTATCCGGAGCATCGTGAACGGTGCGGAAAACGGTTATCTCGACCCCGATCGCATTCACGACCTGCTCGATGCGGCGGGCATCGCGCGGGCGAAGGAGGGGACGGCCGACAACGAGAGCGACTGCCTCGCGCTGGCCCGCGAAATCGGATTCCCGCTCGTGATGAAGGTCGTCGGGCCGGTGCACAAGTCCGATGTGGGCGGCGTGACGCTTGATATCAGGGATGAGGAAACGGTCGTGAGCGAATTCCGCCGCATGATGCAGATAAAGGATACCTACGCCGTAATGCTCGCGCAGCAGCTCCGCGGTACGGAAGTGTTTATCGGAGCCAAGCGCGAGGGCGGTTTCGGCCACATCGTGATGTGCGGTCTGGGCGGCATCTTCATCGAGGTGCTGAAGGACGTGAACGTCGGCCTCGCTCCCGTTTCTGCGGACGAGGCGCGTGCCATGATACGCGGCCTGAAGTCGTATAAAATCATCCGGGGCGTGCGCGGACAGGAGCCGGTGAACGAAGAGAAGTTCGCCGAGGCGGTCGTGCGCGTGTCGATGCTCGTGCGTACAGCGCCCGAAATCTTCGAAATGGACTTGAACCCGCTGCTGGGCAACCGCGACGATGTAGTGGCGGTGGATGCCCGCATCCGGATAGAAAAGTAACGGGTAAGTTCCGTACGGAACCGGCCGGGACGCTTCATCGAAGTGTCCCGGCCTGCATTTGCGGCCGTCCGGTGTTTCGCGGCCGTTTGAAGGGAGAGAAGCCGAAAGGCCGTAATCCCCGGCATTGTCACCTGCCGCAGCTTTCCTTCCGGACGCAGTCCGGGGGTATGGCTTGAGTTTTGCACGGTATCCTGCGCCGTGGAACGGATGCCGTCCGCGGTGCCCTGCGGGGCGTGCGGCAGTTTCACTGCGTTTTCCGGAGGTGTGCGCCGGAGACGGAACCGATTTATTCACTGATTAAAAACAAGTAGCGTTATGTATTACAGCAATGGAAACTACGAGGCTTTCGCAAGGCCGAAGAAACCTCAGGGAGTGGAAAACAAGTCGGCATATCTGATAGGGGCCGGGCTGGCTTCGCTCTCGGCGGCCGTGTTCCTGATTCGCGACGGGCAGATGCCGGGCAACAGGATTCATATTCTCGAAGAACTGGACTTGCCGGGCGGCAGCCTCGACGGTATCCTCGACAATACCCGCGGGTATATCATGCGGGGCGGCCGCGAGATGGAAAACCATTTCGAATGTCTGTGGGACTTGTTCCGGTCGGTGCCTTCGCTCGAAGTGAAGGATGCCTCGGTACTCGACGAATTTTACTGGCTCAACAAGGAAGACCCCAACTTTTCGAAAATGCGGGCCACGATGAACCGGGGCAAGTCGGCCCATACCGACGGCAAGTTCACCCTGACCGACAAGGCCTCCGAAGAAATCGTCCGGCTGTTCTTGACCGCGGAGGAGGAGCTGAACGACAAGCGTATATCGGACGTTTTCACCGAGGAATTTTTCCAGTCCAACTTCTGGCTTTACTGGAGGACGATGTTCGCTTTCGAGGAGTGGCACAGCGCCATGGAGATGCGGCGTTACATCGCGCGCTTCATCCACCATATCGGCGGACTTCCCGACCTGTCGGCTCTGAAGTTCACGCGTTACAACCAGTTCGAATCGTTGGTCATGCCGCTGGTCAAGTACCTCGAAGCGCGGGACGTGAACTTCGAGTACGGCATACGGGTGAAAAATGTCGTTATCGGTCGTGCGGGCGGCAAGAAGACGGCTACCAAAATCGTCTATGAGAAAGGCGGCCGGGAAGGCGCCGTCGATTTGACCGAAAACGACCTGGTGTTCGTGACGAACGGCAGCATCACCGAGAACTCCACCTACGGCGACCAGCATACGGCGCCGGTGCTCGATGCGTCGCTCGGCGGCAGTTGGAGCCTGTGGACGAACATCGCCGTGCAGGACGAGGCATTCGGAAAACCCGAAAAGTTCTGCGGAAATATCGAGGAGTCCAATTTCGTGTCGGCGACGCTGACCACGCTGGACGGCCGCATCCCTCCCTACATCGAGCGGATATGCCAGCGCGACCCCTTCGCGGGCACGGTGGTGACGGGCGGTATCGTTTCGGTGAAGGATTCCTCGTGGCTGATGAGCTGGACGCTCAACAGGCAGCCGCAGTTCAAGAAGCAGCCGAAGAACGAACTCGTCGTCTGGATTTACGGCCTTTTCTCGGACCGCCCCGGCGATTACGTGAAGAAGCCCATGCGGGAGTGTACGGGCGTGGAGATAGCCGAGGAGTGGCTTTACCATATCGGTGTGCCGTTGGCCGAGATACCTGCCATGGCGGCCGATTCCGCCAACACAGTGCCCTGCATGATGCCGTACGTGATGTCCTATTTCATGCCCCGTGCTCTGGGCGACCGTCCCGCCGTGGTGCCCGAAGGTTCCGTGAACCTGGCCTTCATCGGCAACTTCGCCGAGACCCCGCGGGATACGGTCTTCACGACGGAATATTCCGTACGCACGGCTATGGAGGCGGTCTATACGCTGCTCGGCGTGGACCGCGGCGTACCGGAGGTCTTCGCTTCGTGCTACGACGTGCGCGTGCTGATGCAGTCGGCCGCACGCATGATGGACGGCAGAAAGCTGGCCGACATCAAGGTGCCGTTCATCGTAAGGCAGCTCGAAAAGAAGGGTATCGAAAAGAGCAAGGGTACCATCATCCATGAAATGCTGCAGGAGTACGGATTGATTTGATGCGGACGGCAGCACCGGAAACGGTAACGGCGGGCACCCTTGCCCGCCGTTGCTTTTCCCGGACGGCCCGGATGCTGTCGGGCCGTCAGTGCGTGCGGTCGGCAGTGTCCGGTCCGTCGTAGCGGACGAGCACCTTGTCTATCCGGGCGCCGTCCATATCGACTATCTCGAAGCCGAAACCGTTCCAGGAGAGTTTCTCGCCCGTGGAGGGAATGTGTTTCAGCTCGTCGAGGAGGAGTCCGCTCAGGGTGTTGTATTCGTTATCGCGGTAGAGTTCCTCGCGGTCGAACTGTTCGAGAAAGTTGTAGAACGAGCACTGGCCGTCCACCAGCCAGGTGCCGTCCTCGCGTTGTACCATCTCCGCCTCCTCGTCCTCGTCGGGCACTTCGCCCACGAGCGCTTCCATCATATCGCGGAGCGTGACGATGCCCAGCACGTCGCCGAATTCGTCGATGATGAAGCCGTAGGCCGAATTGGTGCGTTTGAACTCTTCGAGCGCTTCATAAACGCTCTGGTTTTCCGGCAGGCAGTTGGCGGGCCTGACGATGGAGTCCAGACGGAATCCCTGCCTGTGGATGTTGCCGAACAGGTCTTTCATGTGTACCGCGCCGGCCAGGGTGTCGGGCCCGCCGTCCGATACGGGGTATACGTCGTGCATGTCGGCGCATACCTTGCGCATGATTTCTTCTGCGGTGTCGTGCACATCGAGCCAGACGAGTTCGCTGCGGTGCGTCATGATGGAATCCACGTCCCGGTCGCCGAGGCTGAAGACGCGTTCCACGATATCGTGCTCTACGGCCTGTACTTCGCCCGTATCCATGCCTTCGCGGACGATGGCCTTTATCTCGTCTTCCGTAACCTTGTTGTCGCTTTCCCGCAGCCCGATTGCCTTGGTCACGAGCGCCGTGCTCTTGGCGAGCAGCCATACCAGCGGAGCTGCGATGAGCGAAAGCGCTTTCATGGGACGGGCTACCGCCTTCGATACGCGCTCGGACATCGCCATGCCGATGCGCTTGGGAACGAGTTCTCCGAAGATGAGCGTGAGGTAGGTGACGGCGATGACGATGATTGCCTTGGCGATGCCGTAGGCGTAGGGGGCCAGCACCTCCACCCGTGCGATGACCACGGCGAAGTCGGCGGCGAAGGCTTCGCCGGAATAGAGACCGGTGAGGATGCCGATGAGCGTGATGCCGATTTGTACGGTGGAGAGAAACCGTTCCGGTTCTGCGGAGAGTGCCAGCGCCGTGCGGGCCGTCTTGCTGCCGCTGCGTGCTTCCGTCTCGAGCCGAGACCGGCGTGCCGATACGAGCGCTATTTCGGACATGGCGAGAATGCCGTTGAGCACGATGAGCAGCAGGATGATGAGTATTTCCATAGATGTTGCGATGCGATTGTTTGAATTGTGTGTCGGATTGAAAAAAACATAAGGGATGCGGACGAAAGGGGGTGGTGCCGGTGCCGCAGTCCGGCCCGTGCCGTCATTCTTTGAGTACCGTGTTGCGGATGTTGATTCGGATTCGAAGCGCTTCCGGATTATGGAAACCGCTGCCGCAGGCCGCCTTGCGGGAGGGGATGATTGCCGTCAATGTACAAAAACAAAACCGCCGGCCGCATAACGGCACCGGTTCCGTATCCGTGTACTGGCTGTCCTGTATGTTCTTTCGGTGTTTTGCGGCTGTAACGTTTTGAACAACGATAGGAGAACGGATGTACGTCCGTTTTCGTGTGCGAATATCGGAAATATTTTCGATACGTGCAACCGGGAGCGGAAAATATGCACGGAGGGAGCGGGAGTGCCGCCGCTATTTGCGTCCGTAGCGTTTGCCCAGCGGATGGTTCTCGTTGAGGGTCCGGTGCAGGTGGCCCGTGTCGAGATGGGTATAGATTTCGGTGGTGGCGATGGATTCGTGGCCGAGCAGCTCCTGCACTTGACGGATGTTGGCTCCGCCCTGCAGCAGGTGGGTGGCGAAGCTGTGGCGGAAGGTGTGCGGACTCACGTCGCGGTCGATTCCCGCGGCGGCGACGGCCGCCTTGATGATGTTGAATACCATGATGCGCGAGAGCTTCTGGCCGTGGCGGTTCAGGAATACGGTATCGGCCGACTTTTCGTCGCCCGGCCGGCCGCGGTATTCGCGCAGGTAGGTTTCCACCTGCATGCGGCAGCGGTCGCTGACCGGGACGAGGCGCTGCTTGCTTCCCTTGCCGAGCACCCGGATGAATCCCTCGTCGAAGAACAGGTCGGAGATGTGCAGGGAGGTGAGCTCCGATACGCGCAGCCCGCAGCTGTAAAGCATCTCTATCATCGTCCGGTTGCGGTATCCCTGGCCGGTCGAGACGTCCATCGCGTCGAGGATGGCGTCGATTTTCCCGACGCTGAGCGTGTCGGGCAGAACGTGCCGCGTCTTGGGGTGGGCGACGAACTCGGTAGGGGATTTCGCCAGTACGTCCGTACGGAGCAGGAAGTCGTAGAAGCTGTTCACGCCGCTCAGCGTCCGGCCCTGCGTGCTTTTTTCGGCCCCATCTTCGAAAAGCGAAGCCATGAAGTCCTCCACCACGGCGGCATCCACGTCTAAGGGCGAGAGCCGGTAGCGTTCCGTAACGAAACGGCGGAAGCGGCGCAGGTCGCGCATGTAGGACTCCACGGTGTTGTCGGCCAGCCCCCTTTCGAGTTTTATGTATGTCCTGTACTTTCCGGAGTAGATGTCCCACTCCTTTTCTGCCTGTGTCATGCCGGATGCCCCGCCGGGTACGGTATTGGGGTAAAATGGTTATCTTTGGCGCTAAGATACGAACTGTTTCGGACTTTCACTGTTGCTGCAAACGATATGGATTATGTCGAATTGAACGTGCCCGTGGCCGATACCGCCCAGGCAGAGATAGTTACGGCCCTGCTGGCCGATTTTCCCTTCGAGAGCTTCGCCGAAGACGCCGGCATGCTGAAGGCCTACATTCCGAAAGAGGCACTGTACGGGTGCAAGGAAGCGGTGGACAGGATGCTTGCCGGTTTCGGTATCGCGGGGGCAACGTACATAGAGATAGAGACGCAGAACTGGAATGCCCTCTGGGAATCCAATTTCGAGCCGGTCGAAGTGGACGGAGTCTGCACCATCCGCGCACCGTTTTCGCCCGCTCCGCAGCAGGGGCTGGATGTCGTGATTATGCCGAAGATGTCGTTCGGTACGGGGCACCACGCCACTACATGGCTGATGACGGCCGAGTTGATGAAGCGCGACCTGTCGGGGCTCGCGGGGCTGGATATGGGCAGTGGTACGGGCGTGCTGGCCATCGTCGCGGTCAAGCGCGGTGCGGCGCATGTCGATGCGGTGGATATCGATGATTGGGCCTACGAGAACTGCATCGAGAACATTGCGGAAAACGGAGTCGCCGACCGCGTATCGCCCGTTTTGGGCGACGTGTCGGCGATAGCCGGCCGGCATTACGGTTTCATCCTGGCGAATATCAACCGCAACATCCTGCTGGCCGACATGCCCCGGTATGCCGGGGCGCTCGATGCGGGCGGCGAGCTCCTCTTGAGCGGTATCCTGGAGGCCGACGTGGCGGCTCTGACCGAGCGGGCCGCCGGTCTCGGACTCCGCTTCGAGGGGATGCGCACGCGCGACGGGTGGGCCGTGGCGGTGTACCGCAGGGAATGAGCGCCGGCCGCCGGGCCTTTATCCGTCGTGTCCGGTATTATTTCGGTTAATTTTGTAATTTTGTGCCGCTGTTCGCCGTTAATCGTTTCACGACAGGGATTGACGACGCATGAATAAAGGAACGATGAATCTCGAAACGGATTATCTGGTGATAGGCAGCGGGGCTGCCGGTCTCAGTTTTGCGCTCAAGGCTGCGGAACACGGCCATGTGGTCGTGGTGACGAAGGGCGAGATGAACGAATGCAATACCAACTATGCGCAGGGCGGCATCTGCTCCGTGACCTACGAACCGGATACGTTCCGCAAGCATATCGAGGATACGATGGTGTGCGGCGGCGGTATCTGCAATCCGGAGGCCGTCGAACTCGTGGTGACGCGCGCTCCGAAACTCATGAAGGACCTCGTGCAGTGGGGAACCCGTTTCGACAAGACGCGCGAAGGGAAGTACGAGCTGGCCCGCGAGGGCGGACACTCCGAACACCGCATCCTGCATCATAAGGACGAGACGGGCGCCGAAATCGAACGGACGCTCATTTCGCAGGTCAAGGGGCACCGGAACATCGAGGTGCTCGAATACCATTTCGCGGTGGACCTGCTCACGCAGCATCATCTGGGGCAGTTCGTCACGCGGCACACGGGCGGCATCGAGTGTTACGGCGCCTATGTGATGGACCTGAAAAAGGAGTGCATCAAGACCGTTTTGTCCCGCGTCACGGTACTCGCCACGGGCGGGGTGGGCAATGTATACAACGTCACGACCAATCCGGGCGTGGCGACGGGCGACGGCATCGCCATGGCGCACCGTGCCAAGGCCGTAATCGAGAACATGGAGTTCATCCAGTTCCATCCCACGGCGCTCTACAATCCGGGCGAACGCCCCTCGTTTCTCATTTCCGAGGCGCTGCGCGGTTTCGGCGCCATCCTCAAGACGCAGGACGGCCGGGAGTTCATGCACAAGTACCACCCGATGGGTTCGCTCGCTCCGCGCGACGTGGTGGCCCGCAGCATCGACAACGAGATGAAGGTGCGGGGCGACGACTTCGTTTACTTGGACATCACCCACCGCGATGCGAAGGAGACCATCGCGCACTTCCCCAATATATACCATAAGTGTCTTTCAATCAATATAGATATTACGAAGGACATGATACCGGTAGCGCTTGCGGCCCATTACTGTTGCGGCGGGGTGAAGGTGGACCTCAACGGGGAGACGAGCATCCGGCGGCTCTATGCGCTGGGCGAGACTTCGAGCACGGGGCTGCACGGGGCGAATCGACTGGCATCCAATTCGCTGACCGAGGCGGTGGTATACGCTGACCAGGCCGCCCGCCACAGTGCGGAACAGCTGCACCGGTACGGGATATGCAAGGGCATTCCCGCATGGAACGACGACGGCACGACCGCGACCGAGGAGATGATACTCATCACGCAGAACGCGAAGGAGATGCAGCAGATTATGAGCAATTACGTGGGCATCGTGCGTTCCAACCTGCGGCTCGAAAGGGCCCGCCGCCGTCTGGAAATCATATTCAAGGAGAACGAGGAGCTTTACCTGAAGTCCAAGCTCAACAAGGAGTTGTGCGAGCTGCGCAACATGATAGACGTAGGCTACCTCATCATCAAACAGGCGCAGGCGATGAAGAAGAGCATCGGACTCCACTATTCGCTCGATTATCCGCTCGAAGGGCCGACCGCGACGATGCACAAGACCTCGACCGAATTCTGAGACGGGAAACTGCGGAAAAGAAGAAACCGAATCGTACACATGGGATTGAAAGAAGAGATACTCAGGCGCAGGACGTTCGCCATCATCAGCCATCCTGACGCCGGAAAGACCACGCTGACCGAAAAACTGCTCCTTTTCGGAGGGGCGATACACGTTGCCGGCGCGGTCAAAAGCAACAAGATACGCAAGACGGCCACGTCGGATTTCATGGAAATCGAACGTCAGCGGGGTATTTCCGTGGCCACGTCCGTCATGGGATTCGAGTACGGCGGCATCAAGGTGAACATCCTCGATACGCCGGGCCACGAGGATTTCGCCGAGGATACCTACCGCACGCTGACGGCGGTAGACAGCGTCATCATCGTGATAGACGGCGCGAAGGGCGTGGAGACGCAGACGCGCAAGCTGATGGAGGTCTGCCGCATGCGCAGGACTCCGGTGATGGTTTTCGTGAACAAGCTCGACCGACCGTGCCGCGACCCGTTCGACCTGCTCGACGAAATCGAAACGGAGCTCCGCATCGCCGTCCGGCCGCTCTCGTTTCCCGTAAGCAGCGGCCCCACCTTCCGGGGCGTATACAATATTTACGACGGCAGCTTTTCGGCGTTCACTTCGTCGGACAGGCAGACCGCCTCGCAGACCGTCAAACTTTCGCTCGACAGCCCGCAGCTGGATGCGTATATCGAACCGTTCGGGCAGAAGCTGCGCGACGACCTGACGTTGGTGGAGGGGGTGTACGAACCGTTCGACCGGGAACGTTACCTGGCCGGCGAACTCGCACCGGTCTTTTTCGGAAGCGCCATCAACAATTTCGGGGTGAAAGACCTGCTCGAAACCTTTATCGAAATAGCGCCTTCACCGCGTCCGGCGCCGACCGAGACGCGGACCGTGGAGCCGTCCGAGCCGAAGATGACCGGCTTCGTCTTCAAGATACACGCCAACATGGACCCGAATCACCGCGACCGCATCGCCTTCCTGAAGATATGTTCCGGTACGTTCGAGCGCAACCGGAACTACCTCCATGTCCGCAGCGGTAAGCAGATGAAGTTCTCTTCGCCGAACGCTTTCATGGCGGAGAAGAAGTCGGTGGTCGATTTCGCCTGGCCGGGCGACATCGTCGGCCTGCACGATACGGGCAATTTCAAGATAGGGGATACCTTCACCGAAGGGGAGCAGTTGAAGTTTACGGGCATCCCGTCCTTTTCGCCCGAACTGTTCCGCTACATCGAGAATGCCGACCCGCAGAAGTTCAAGCAACTGGCCAAGGGCATCGACCAGTTGATGGACGAAGGGGTGGCGCAGCTCTTCACCAGCCGGCTGAACGGCCGCAAGATAATCGGTACGGTGGGGGCGCTGCAGTTCGAAGTGATACAGTACCGTTTGGAGCACGAGTACAACGCGCTGTGCCGTTACGAGCCCATACAGATATACAAGGCGTGCTGGATAGAGTCCGACAATGCGGAACAGCTGGCCGACTTCATGAAGCGGAAACACACCAACATGGCGGTGGACAAGCATGGCCGGAACGTCTATCTGGCCGATACGGGCTATGCGCTCCAGCTCGCGCAGGAGAAGTTCCCGGATATCCGGTTCCATTTCACCTCCGAGTTCTGACCTCCGGCCCCTCCGCGCATCGCAAAAGGCGGTGTGTCATCATTGCGGACTGCTGCGTTATTTTCGGGATTCGGGCTGAGTCTTTACGGAAGCAAATTCCTGTCGCCTTCACCCTCGATGCCTTTTCTGATACACCTTAAGGGGGTGCATCGAAAACCTGCGTTTTGACACAACCCCTTCGTTCATGGCGTCGCAGTGCCGGAAGCCGTTCGGCGCGAGTCGCCGCTGTATTTCCTTAACGCGACCACACAGACCGCAGGGCTTAAAGAAGAGGGCGGCCCTCGTTCTTGTCCTCAACCCTCATCCCCATTTGCTTTCTCTGGCGACGCGCAGCTGCATGCTCCCGTCCTTATCCTTGTCCCGTCTGCCTCCTGCCTGTCGCGTGCCGGCCTTTCAGAAGGCGGCCAGCTTGTCGAGGGCGAGGCGTATCATGGCGTCGATGTAAGGTTCGTAGTCCGTATCGGACTGTTGCGAAGCGCGTTGTGCGATGATGGTGCAGATGGTACCCGCACGGTGGCCCATCAGGGCCGCCATGCCCGCGACGGCGGAGCTTTCCATTTCGCAGTTGGTTACGCGGCGCCCTTCGTAAGTGAACGATGCCATCCGCCGGAACAGCGATGTATCGGCCGGTTCGATGCGTATCCAGCGGCCCTGCGGCGCATAGAAGCCGGGAGCGGAAAGCGTGATGCCTTCCATCGTGTCGTTCCGGAAGCGTTCGAACAGCTCCCTGTCGGCATCGATTGCATAGGGGGTCGCCAGCAGTCCGTCCCAGCCGACCGAATCTACGAAGCGGCGTTCCATGTCGCAGTTGCAGACTTCATTGCGCCCTTTGTAGAAGTTGAGCAGACCGTCGAGCCCTATGGAGGTACGCGAGAATACCTGTGTCCCGATGGGAATGTCCTCATGCAGACCGCCCGACGTGCCCAGCCGCAGCAGCGTGAGCCGCTTCAGGGTATGGTGCGGGCGCCGCGTCGAAAAGTCTATGTTGGCCAGCGCGTCGAGTTCGGTCATGACGATGTCGATGTTGTCCGTTCCGATGCCGGTCGAGAGGACGGTCATGCGTTTCCCCTTGTAGGTGCCGGTTACGGTATGGAATTCGCGGTTGGATACTTCCGTTTCTCGCCCCTCGAAAAGGGCAGCTACCCGGTTTACCCGGCCGGGGTCGCCTACCAGAACAATCGTGTCGGCCAACTGTTCGGGCCTCAGACGGAGGTGATAAACGGAACCGTCGCCGTTCACTATCAGTTCGGAAGGAGGAATCGTTCTCATAAATTTATGGGTTCGGCTTTTATTTTGAGCTAAAAATAGTTATTTTCGTGGAATTTTGAAATTGAACGGAACATATTTATGACGCTTATAAAATCGATTTCCGGAATACGGGGAACCGTAGGAGGCCGGGCGGGAGAGAACCTGACGCCACCCGACATCGTGAGGTTTGCTTCGGGTTATGCGCAATGGATACTGCGCCGCGTGAAGGACAGGCGTCCGCTCGTGGCCGTGGGGCGCGACGCACGTCTGTCGGGCGAGATGGTGTGCGGCCTCGTGCAGGGTACGCTGACGGGCTGCGGCATCGACGTGATAGACCTCGGCCTGTGTACCACGCCCGGCGTGGAGCTGGCCGTACAGGTTCGGGGGGCGGACGGCGGCATCATCGTAACGGCGAGCCACAATCCGCGCCAGTGGAATGCCCTCAAACTGCTGAACGAAGCGGGCGAGTTCCTCAGCAACGGGGAAGGGCGCGAGGTGTTGCGTCTGGCCGACGGGGGGGATTTCGAGTTTCCCGGCGTGGATGCGCTCGGCAGTGTCGTGGAGTGCGTATCGTTCGGCGACGAGCACATCGACCGGGTGCTGGCGTTGCCGCTGGTCGATGCGGAGGCCGTTCGCAGGAGGCATTTCCGCGTGACGGTGGATGCCGTCAATTCCGTGGGTGGCATCGTGATACCCCGCCTGCTGGAACGCATGGGTGTGGAGGTGGAGCGCCTCAACTGCGAACCTACGGGCGATTTCGCCCATAACCCCGAACCTATTGCCGAGAACCTGACGCAGGTGATGGAGGCGGTGCGCCGCAACCGGTCGGATTTGGGCATCGTGGTGGACCCGGATGTGGACCGCCTCGCATTCGTGTGCGAGAACGGGGAACTGTTCGGGGAGGAATATACGCTCGTGGCCGTAGCCGATTACGTGCTGTCGGCCGCGCCGGGAAATACGGTTTCCAACCTGAGCTCCACGCGTGCCCTGCGGGAGGTGACCGAGCGGCACGGCGGCAGCTATTCCGCCGCAGCGGTCGGCGAGGTGAACGTGGTGGCCGAAATGAAACGGACCGGTGCCGTCATCGGGGGCGAAGGGAACGGCGGCGTCATCTATCCGGCGCTCCACTACGGCCGCGATGCCCTCGTCGGAGTGGCTTTGTTCCTCACCCATTTGGCCGGGAGCGGTTTGTCGATGACGGAGCTGCGCTCCCGTTATCCGCAGTACTGCATGGCGAAGAACAAAATCGCCCTGACGCCGGAAATGGACGTGCGGAAAATCCTCGATGCCATGAAGGATATCTACCGGAACGAACGGATAACCGACATCGACGGCGTGAAAATCGATTTTGCGGACGGATGGGTGCATATGCGCAGTTCCAATACGGAACCCATTATCCGCATTTACAGCGAGAGCCGCGACGGGCGGCAGGCCGAAGAGCTGGCCGAGCGCTTCGCGGGCGAGATAAGGAAGCTCGCCGGTCTTTGAGGCGGCTGCCGATAACGAATATTTACCATAATATTATATTGTCATGATAAAGAAATATATCGAGGAGCATAAGGACCGGTTTCTGGAGGAACTGTTCGAACTGCTCAGAATCCCTTCGGTCAGCGCGCAGAGCGCCCACAAGGGAGATATGGTGCGTGCGGCCGAATGGCTGCGGGAGGCACTGCTCCGGGCGGGGGCAGACCGGGCGGAAGTGATGCCTACCGAGGGCAATCCGGTCGTCTTCGCGGAGAAGATTATCGGCCGGGAGCTGCCTACGGTGCTCGTGTACGGCCATTACGACGTGATGCCCGAAGACCCGGTGAGCGAGTGGCGGACGGAGCCGTTCGAGCCCGTCGTGAAGGACGGGCGCATCTGGTGCCGCGGTGCCGATGACGATAAGGGGCAGCTCTACATGCACGCCAAGGCGTTCGAAGCCCTCGTAGCCACGGGCGAGCTTCCCTGCAACGTGAAGTTCATGCTCGAAGGCGAGGAGGAAATCGGTTCCGGCAGCCTCTACAAATGGTGCGAAGACCACAAGGAACTCGTGAAGGCGGACATCATCCTCGTCTCCGATACGAGCCTCATCGCCTGGGACACGCCTTCCATTACGTGCGGCCTGCGCGGCCTGTGCTACATGCAGGTGGAGGTCACCGGGCCCGACAAGGATTTGCATTCGGGACTGTACGGCGGTGCGGTGGCCAATCCCGCCAACGTGCTGGCCGACATGATTGCGAAGCTCGTCGATGCCGACGGCCACATCGCCATTCCCGGTTTTTACGACGACGTGCGCGAACTGTCCGACGCGGAGCGGCGTGCACTCAACAGCGCTCCGTTCGACATCGAGCGCTACAAGAAGTCCATCGACATACCGGCCGTACAGGGCGAAAAGGGCTACACCACGTCCGAGCGCACCGGCGTGCGTCCTTCGCTCGACGTGAATGGCATCTGGGGCGGTTACATCGACGAGGGAACGAAGACCATCATCCCTTCGAAGGCTTCGGCGAAAATATCCATGAGGCTCGTGCCGCATCAGGATTACCGGAAGATAGCCGTGCTGTTCGAGCAGTATTTCAGGAGCATCGCACCGGAGAGCGTGCGCGTGGAGGTCAAGGCGCTGCACGGCGGCCAGCCCTATGTGTCGCCGACCGACATGCCCGCCTATCATGCCGCCGAGCAGGCGATGGAGGAGACTTTCGGCAAGAAGCCGCTGCCTTTCTATTCGGGCGGCAGCATTCCGATAATCAGCGGCTTCGAATCCATTCTCGGCATCAAGTCCATCCTGATGGGCTTCGGACTCGACCGCGATGCGATTCATTCGCCCAACGAAAGCTACGGGTTGGAGAACTTTTACCGCGGCATCGAAACGATTGCGCTTTTCTACAAGCATTTTGCCCGGATGTGGCGGCAGCAGTGATGCCGCAGGACGTCTGAGAGGCGGCGGGGACACGGGATGCACCGTGTCCCCGCTCCGTTTTACGGATGCCGGCAAAGGTCTGTGTGCTGCCTGTGCAATCCGTCCGGAATGGGCGGATTGGGAGGACGGGGGCGGAGCGATGCGGGTGTCCGCAGGGTTATATTTCCCGGAACAGGCGGAACGGGGATGGGAGCGAAACGGCGCCGGACATCCGGCGCGGTCGGAGCAGGTGTGGAAATCGGGCCAAAACAACCGGAACGAAAAGAAGGGAAATGGTGACGAGGAGTAGTGTCCGCAGGGTTATATTTTCCGTAACAGGCGGAACGGGGGATTGGAGCGGAACGACGCAAGGCATCCCGGCGCGGTCGGAGCAGGAGTGAAATTCGGACCAGAGCGGCCTGAACGGAAAGAAGGGAATGGGGACGAGACGGAGTGTTCTCAGAGTTATATTTTCCGTAACAGGCGGAACGGGGGATTGGAGCGGAACGGCGCAAGGCATCTCGGCGCGGTCGGAGCAGGTGTAAAATTCGGGCCAGAGCGGTCTGAACGGAAAGAACGGAATGGGGACGAGGAGTAGTGTCCGCAGGGTAGGCCGGGCCGGATGGTGGGGATGAGCGAAGGGGATTCGTTCAGCGGTATTGCCGGAGCAGTGCGAGGTATTCTTCAGCAGTGAATTTCGGAGCCGCGGATTTCCAGACTACGGTGCCGGTGGCGTCCACGATGTAGGCGCGGGGAATGCCGGCACTGGCGAAACGGTCGTAGACCGACCGGTCGCCGTCGAGATACCAGGGCATGCGCAGACCGTGTTCCGTCCAGTACCGTTCGAGAATTTCCGGGCTTTGCTCGTAGGTTCCTGCCGCACCGCCGCGCGATACGGCCACCACGCCGCAGTCGGGGTCGTCGGCCAGTGCCTGCCATACGGCGTCTATCCGGGGCAGTTCCGCCTGACAGTCGGGGCACCATGTGGCGAAGAAGACCAATAGCGTCGTACGTCCTTCGAAATCGTCGGGAGACCGGAATACGGCATCCCCGGCGCCGGGGACGAGAAATGACGGTACGGTCGTTCCTTCCGTGACGTATTCCCTGGCCGGGAGCGACGCTTCTTTGTCCCGGATGCAGGAGAGCGCCAGCAGGGCTGCGCCTGCTATGGCGAAGTAAGTGGTGTTGCCCATGATGCGGAATCGGTATTGTCGAATCGTTCGCCGCCTTTCGGCGCCTTAAAGATACGAATAAAAAGTGGACTGCGGATATGCGGCCGGACGGTGCGGGCAGGAGCTGCTCGGCGGATGGCGGGAGCGGCGGCACAGACGGTTTCCGCCGTGGCTGCCTGCCGCCTCGGAACGGCTTCTGTCGCTGCGCGGCGGCTGCGTGCGGGGTGCCCGCTGCGGTGTTGTCGGGCCGTGAACGGCACGGTCGTTTGGCAGAATCGATGAAAATGCCTATTTTTGAAAATTAATCCGTGAATGATAATTTAAAAAATAGAGTAGCATGAAATTCGTCATCTCCAGTTCCGCACTGCTGTCGTTCCTTTCGACGGCATCGAAGGTCATCAGCAGCAAGAATACGCTGCCCATACTCGATTATTTCCTTTTTGAAGTGAAGGACGGCAGCCTGAAAGTGACCGCTTCCGACCTCGAAACCACGATGACCTCGACGATAACCCCCGAAAGCGTCGAGTCGGAGGGAGTAATCGCCGCACCGGTCAAACTCCTGCTCGATTCCCTGAAGGAATTTTCCGAACAGCCACTCACGTTCGAGGCCGACGAGGAGAAGTGGGAGATTAAGATAAGCTGGAAGACGGGTTCCATCATGCTTCCGGGCACTTCCGGTATGAGCTATCCGGCAGCGCAGCCTCTGTCCGACGACGCACAGGAACTCGACTTCGATGTGGAAGTGCTGCTGGGCGGTATCAACAAGACCATCTTCGCAACGGCCGATGACGAGCTCCGTCCCGTGATGAACGGTATCTTCGTCGACCTCACGCCAACGCAGTACATCTTCGTCGCCACCGATGCCCACAAGTTAGTGAAGCATACGGTCGATACCGAGGGCGGCCCGAAGGCGTCGTTCATCCTTCCCAAGAAACCGGCCAACCTGCTGCGGACCATCCTGCTGAAGGAGGACGATGCGGTAAAGGTGGGTTTCGATGCCAAGAACGTGAAGTTCACCCTGAAGAACAGCACGCTCATGTGCCGGCTCATCGAGGGCAACTATCCGAATTACAACGGCGTGATACCGGCCAACAATCCGAACAGACTCATCGTGGACCGGGTGGAGCTGCTGAACGCCATCAAGCGTGTGGCGGTCTGCTCCAACCAGGCGACCAATTTGATAAAATTCGACATCGGGGACAACCGGATAAACCTCACGGCGCAAGACCTCGATTTCTCCTATTCGGCCAACGAGAGCCTGTCGTGCAGCTACGAGGGGACGCCCGTTACGATAGGCTTCAAATCGACGTTCCTCATCGAAATACTTTCCAACCTCGAAACGCCGAGCGCGGTCATCGAGCTGGCCGACTCCACCCGTTCGGGCGTGTTCAAACCGCTTTACGACGATGTGCAGACCAGCAATACGCTGATGATACTCATGCCCATGCTCATTAACGCATAGGGAGAAAGGCGATGGAACTGAAACTGAAAAGGCCCCTCGTCTTCCTCGACCTGGAGACCACGGGGGTGGACCCGGCTAAAGACCGTATCATCGAGATTTCGCTCGTGAAGGTACGGCCCGACGGAGGCAAAGAGGTGAAGACGCGGCGGCTCAATCCGGGCATGCCCATACCGCCCGAAGCGACCGCCATACACCACATTACCGACGACGATGTGAAAGACGAGCCGCATTTCGAACAAATAGCCAAGTCGCTCGCCGCCTACATCGAGGGGTGCGACCTGGCGGGATACAATTCCAACAAGTTCGACATTCCGGTGCTTGCCGAGGAGTTTCTGCGGGCCGGAGTGGATGTGGATTTGAAGAAACGGAAGTTCATCGACGTGCAGAATATCTTCCACAAGATGGAGCAGCGCACGCTCGTCGCCGCGTACCGTTTTTATTGCGACCGGGAGTTGGAGGAAGCCCATTCGGCCGAGGCCGATACGCTGGCTACCTACGAGGTGCTGAAAGCCCAGCTCGACCGGTATCCCGAACTGGAAAACGATGTGGACTTCCTCGCCAAATACACCGAGCAAAACCGCTGTGCGGATTATGCCGGCCGTATCCTGTACGACAAGGACGGGGTGGAGGTATTCGGTTTCGGGAAATACAAGGGACGTTCGGTCGCCGAGGTATTCCGGGAGGAGCCGGGGTACTATTCCTGGATGATGAACGGCGATTTCCCGAAATACACGAAGAAGGTGATTACGGAAATACGTCTGCGCGATTCGGCGCTGAACGGAAAATAGGGAATCGGGCGTCCGCGTCGGTGCCGGAAAGGAAGGTGCGGACGGCGCGGGGCGGCGGCTGTGCGCCGCGGGGCATGTTGTCAAATGAAAGCGATGATGAAAAACTTGCTGATGATAGCGGCGGCGGTATTCCTGCTGTCGGGTGCGGCGGCGGCTCAAACGCCGCCTGCGAAGTCGTCCGAAGTGGTGAACATGGCGGGCACGGATTACTACCTGCACCGGGTCGCGCCGGGCGAGACGGTTTATTCGCTCTCGCGGCTCTACGGTATCTCCGAGGAACGTTTTTACGAGGACAATCCCTCCGTCGGGCAGACGGGACTCAAAGCGGGCGAAACGGTCCGTATCCTTTGTACGGACGTGCCGGAAATCGACCTGCCCCGGCGCAAGATGCGGCGCACGTTCGTAACCCATACCGTACAGCCGGGCGAAACCACCTATTCCATCGCCAAACGTTATTCGCTTTCGCTCAATACGCTCGTGCAGGACAATCCGGGTCTCGACCCGGCCCACCTGAAAGCGGGGCAGGAACTGCTCATCCGCAAGTCCGAGATGGACAAGACGTCGCCGCAGCAAATCCTGTCGCAAATGGGCGATTTCGCCTCCACTCTTTCGGACGTCTCCGGGGAGTATGCTTACCACTTGGTGGAGATGGGCGAGACGCTTTATTCCATCGCGAAGGAATACGGCGTTGCCATAACCGACATAGAAGCGAACAATCCGGTGGGAGAAGGACTCAGGGCCGGAGAGCTGCTCAAGATACCGCTGCCGGGACGTGTGCCGGCGGCGGGGGAGGCGGACGGAGGCGCCCTCTCGGAACGGGAAGCGGAAACGCCGCTGCCGGGGACGGGCGCCGTTTTCCGCGAAAGGCTGCCCTTTACGGGAAGCATGGAACTGTCGCTCCTGCTGCCCCTGTCGGAAAACGGAACGGTGCGTGCCGGCTTCGTGGAATTTTACGAAGGGGCATTGATTGCCGCGGCCGAATTGCGCGATTCGGGATATACGGTAAAACTCAATCTGTTCAATACGGAGCGTTCGGCCGAAACAGTGCGTCGCATAACGGCTTCGGATGCGTTCCGGGCATCGGACCTCGTCATAGGGCCGGTATACGGGGAGGAGTTCGCTCCCGTCGCGGAGTATTCCGCGGCGACGGGCGTTCCCGTGGTTTCTCCGCTCGCGGAACTTACGGAGGCATACGGTGCGACGATATTCGGCATGTCGCCCGAAGAGTCGGGCCGTTACGACAAGATGAGGCAGTTGTTCGAGGGGGACAGGAATATCGTGTTCATCACCTCGGATACGAACGACGCCGCTTTCGAACGGGAGATGAAGGCCGTCGTCGGAAACCATCCCTATCAGCGCGTGGTGTACCGCAAGGGAACGCCGTCGCAGCAGATTGACGCTTTGTTGGCCGGCAGCGGCACGGAGAATGTGTTCGTGGTGCTCGCGGGCGACGAAACGGGGACGGACCTCATCCTCGCGGCCCTCAGTTCGGTGCAGAACAGCCGGCTCGCCCGTTCCAAAAGTACGGGCCGCATCGCGGTCGTGGGCAGTTCCAAATGGGTGCGTTACCGGAACCTCGACCGCAGCCTGTTCTTTAAACTGAACGTTTCGTTCGTCACCTCGTACCATGCCGACCGGGGCAATGCGGCCGTGGCCGATTTCGACAGGCGTTATATCGAGGCGTTCGGGCGCGTGCCTTCGCTTTATTCCTACCGCGGTTACGATGCCGTGAAGCTGTTCGGCAGTGCGGTGGCGGCCGGAATTCCTCTGTCCGAAACGCTCGGACGGGTGACGGTGCCCCTCCAGACGCCCTACCGTTTCGGGGCGTGTGCGGAAGGCAATACGTGCAATTCCGAATGGGCCCTGGTCTCTTACGGCAGCGATTACACCATCCGTGTCCGGTAAGGGCGGCCCGGACGTATTACTGACAATCCGAAACAGAAAGAAAATGTCCAATACCAATATACCGGAGAAGACCGTCGAGCGGTTGAGCGAATACCGCCGGACGCTGATGAACCTGCACCGGCAGGGCATCACGCACATCTTTTCGCACGTGCTCGCGGGCATGCAGGGCATCACGGCCGTACAGGTGCGCCGCGACCTGATGCTGATAGGCTTTTCGAGCGACACCAAGAAAGGATACGACGTCGAGGTGCTCATCGATTTCATCAACGGCATCCTCGACAGTCCGACGCCCATGAACATCGCCGTGATAGGCATGGGGCACTTGGGGCAGGCCATTACCCGTTATTTCAACGGCAAGGGGCTGAACCTGAAAATCGTGGCCGCCTTCGACGTGGACCCCGAAAAGGTCGGAAAGACCATCGAGGAAATCCCCTGTTACAGCATGGACGACTTCGAGGCCGACGTGTCGAGCCTCGACATCAACATCGCGGTGCTCTCGTGTCCGTCGCGGATAGCCTCCGAACTGGTCGTGCCGATTGTCAATGCGGGCATCAAGGGAGTGCTCAACTTCACTTCCAAGCCGCTGAACTTTCCGCTCGGCATCGTGGTGGAGAACTACGACATCACCACGCTGCTCGAAAAGGTGGCCTATTTCGTCAAGGAGAGCGAAGAAAACAACGAAATGTAGCGGGCGATGAAGGTATTCCGTTCTCTCGAAGAGGTGCCGTCCCTTCCTTCGCCGGTCGTGACGATGGGTTCTTACGACGGGCTCCATTTCGGACACCGCGTGCTGCTGGAACGGGTGAAGGAGCGGGCCGCCGAAACGGGCGGCGAGAGCGTCGTGGTCACCTTCTGGCCCCATCCGCGGCGGGTGCTTCCGCGCGGGGGCGGAGTGAAGCTGCTCAATACGCTGGACGAAAAGCTCCTGTTGCTGCGCGAGGCGGGTATGGACCATACGGTCGTGCTTCCCTTTACGCCGGAACTCGCCGCGATGCCGTCGGACGATTTCGTGCGGCGGGTACTCGTGGAGGGTATCGGCATGAAGCGTTTCGTGGTGGGATACAACCACCGTTTCGGAAGCGGGCAGCAGGGCGATTTCGCATCGTTGCAGCGCCTGCAGGACGAGCTCGGATTCGTCGCCGAACGGGTGGAGCGCCGCGACGTACACGACGAGAAGGTGAGTTCCACCATTATCCGGAACATGATAGCCGCCGGTCGGATGGCGCAGGCGGCCGAATTTCTGACCAGGGGGTATCTGTTGATTGCCGACATCCGCGGGGGACGTGCCGTGCCCGGCGATGCCGACAAGCTGCTGCCGCCGCCCGGACGTTACCCTGTTGCGGTCGGGCCGGACGCGGCGGCGGTGCGGGACGTGCTGGTCATCGGCAGCAACGGAGAGGCGATGCTCGAAGGATGGCGCGGCGGCGACCGCACCGGCGTGTTGATAACGTTTGTATAAAAGGACAGGAATATGGAGAAGATGCCGGAATCGGAAGTGAAGATACGGGTCAGGTATAAGGAAACCGACAACATGGGGGTGGTGCACCATTCCAACTACGTGAATTATTACGAGGTGGCGCGTACCGAGATGATGCGCGAGCGCGGGATTTCCTACAAGGAGATGGAGCGCCGCGGGGTGATGCTGCCCGTGCGCGAGGTGCAGTTGAACTACCTTGCCCCGGCCTATTACGACGACCTGTTGACGGTCAGGATACGGATTGCGGAACGTCCGGGCGTGCGGCTGAAATTCGAGCACGAGCTGTACAACGAAGCGGGCGAGCTGCTCAATACCGGTACGGTGATGCTCGTTTTCGTCGATGCGGCGACGCGGCGGCCGATACGTGCGCCCAAGTGGTTTCTCGAACTGTTCGGGTTTTGAGCCCGGAGACGGGAGGAGCGCCCCCGGAAACGGGACGCGCTGCGGTACGGTTTCGGCTCCCGCGGGATGAGGCGGCTGCGCTTTCGGGTGCGGTCGGGGCATAACGGCCAATATCCCATGACGGAGACGCGATGAAGAAAGGAACATATACGGCATTGGCGGCAGGGTATGCCGCGGCGGTAGCCCTCTACCTCGTGTGGGTTCGTTTCGGGCTACCGTTCCGCCCGCTGCTGTTCGCCCTTCCCGTACTTTATCTGGCGGTCGTTTCATTCGCCGCGGCGCGGGGACGGCGTTCGCTGCTTCCGGTGGGACTGCTGTTGTCCGCCGCCGGGGATTTCTGCGGCGGGAGCGGCCTTTTTCTTTGGCAGGCGTCGTTCTTCGCTGCTGCGCATGTCTGCTATACGGTATACTTCCTGCGCGGGACCTGGTTCCGTCCCACGGCGCTCGTCGCGGCACTCGTGCTGGCGGCAGTTGTCGTCGCGGTCGCAAGGGAAATCGTGCCGTCGGTCGCCCTGCCTGCGGAACGGGTCGCGGTCGTCGTTTATACCGTATTGATAACCCTGATGTGCGCTTCTTCCTTTTTCCGCAAAGGGAAGTACCGCGGATGGTATGCCGCAGGCGCCCTGCTGTTCCTCGTGTCGGATGCGTTTCTCGCATGGAACCGGTTCGTCGCTCCGTTCGGCTGGAGCGGTGTCGCCGTCATGACGGCTTACTGGTCGGCACAGGCCCTGCTGGCGGGTGCCTTCCTTGCCGCGTACGTCAGGCGTTCCTCCTCCTGTTAGCTTCCGTTGTACGTTCGTACTGCAAAGGTGTCATATCGGACTGTCAGTCTGGCATGTCCGGAACGGTGGCATACTGTTTGCGTTTTGACAGTTCACTTCGGAACAACATAAAACGCGAATATATGCAGAACGGAAAAATCGGGGTGACTACCGAAAACATTTTCCCCATCATCAAGAAATTCCTCTATTCGGACCACGAAATCTTCCTGCGCGAACTGGTTTCCAATGCCGTGGACGCGACGCAGAAACTGAAGACGCTCGTTTCCACGGGCGAGTACCACGGCGAGGCGGGCGACCTCACCATCCGTGTCGCTGCGGATGCCGCGGCGCGGACGCTGACGATTTCCGATGCGGGCATCGGCATGACGGCCGAAGAGGTGGACCGATACATCAATCAGATAGCTTTCTCCGGTGCCGAGGAGTTCATGTCGAAGTATAAGAACCAGAACATCATCGGACATTTCGGACTGGGGTTCTATTCGGCATTCATGGTGGCCGACAAGGTGGAAATCGTCACGCAGTCCTGGCGGGAGGAGGAACCGACCGTCGTGTGGACGTGCGGCGGTACGCCGGAATTCACGATGAGCGAACGGGCGGAAAAAAGGTCGCGGGGAACCGATATCATCCTTTATTTGAGCGAGGAGAACGCCGAGTTCGCCGACCGTTCCCGCATCCGGGAGATGCTGCGCAAGTACTGCCGTTTCCTTCCCGTACCGATAGCATGCGGGAAGGTGCAGGAGTGGAAGGACGGCAAGTATGTGGATACCGACCGGGACGACATCGTGAACGATACCGACCCGCTCTGGACGCACAATCCGGCCGATGTGACCGACGAGCAGTACCGGGAGTTCTACCGGCAGCTCTATCCGGGCAGCGACGACCCGCTTTTCTGGATACACCTCAACATCGACTATCCGTTCCACCTGACCGGTATTCTCTATTTCCCGAAGATACACAACAACTTCGAGATACAGAAGAACAAGATACAGCTGTACAGCAACCAGGTATACGTGACCGATTCGGTGGAGGGTATCGTTCCCGAATTTCTTACCCTGCTGCACGGCGTCATCGATTCTCCGGATATACCGCTGAACGTGTCGCGCAGCTACCTCCAGAGCGACGGCAATGTCCGCAAGATATCGGGGTATATCACCCGCAAGGTGGCCGACAAGCTCCAGGAGCTTTTCAGCGGCGACCGGCAGGCATACGAAAGCAAGTGGGACGACCTGAAGATATTCATCGAATACGGCGTCGTGACGGACGAGAAGTTCGCCGAGAAAGCCGAAGGGTTCATGCTGTTGAAAAATATCGAAGGCAAGTATTTCACGCTCGCCGAGTACCGCGACAAGGTGAAGGAGAATCAGACGGATAAAAACGGTACGGTCATTTATGTCTATACGGACGATGCCGTGGGTAAGCACGCGTTCGTCCGGGGAGCGCAGGAGAAGGGCTACGACGTGCTGCTCATGGACGGCCAGCTCGACAACCATTTCATCAGTTGGTACGAGAATAAGGAAAAGGGGTGCCGTTTCGTGCGCGTGGATTCGGATGTGGCCGAACGGTTGATTGACAAGGAGACGAATCGGAGCATGTCGCTCAGCTCCGAGCAGCAGGAAATCCTGCGGCCCGTGTTCGACAGCCAGTTGCCGACCGACCAGAAGATATTCTACAACATCGCTTTCGAGGCCATGTCGCCTGACGATGCTCCCGTGGTGATAACGCAGGACGAGTACATGCGGCGCATGAAAGAAATGGCGGCGATGGGCGGCGGCGGAATGAGCCAGTTCTACAGCCAGATGCCGGACAACTATACGATAGCCGTCAACGCGAACCATCCGCTCGTAATCGATATTCTCGGCGAAGTGGAAAGCGAGTACGGCGACAAGCTCAAGACCATCAATAAAAAGATAGAGACCGCCCAGAAGCAGCAGGCGAACCTGAACGAGCTCATCAAAGACAAGAAGGAGGCCGACCTGACCGAGGAGGAGAAACAGCAGCGTGACGACCTTGCCAGGAAGGTGGACGAGCTGCGCGGTCAGCGTACCGCCCGGCTGAAGGAAATCGGTGCGGGCAACAACCTTGTAAAACAGCTCATAGACCTTGCCCTGCTTTCCAACGGCATGCTGAAGGGCGAGCAGCTTACCAACTTCATCAAGAGGAGTGTGGAACTGATAGGTAAATGACGCTACGGCGGCTGCAATTTATCGGAACTATTTATCCCGCGGGGGCGACTCCGCGGGTTTTTTCGTATCCATGCGGCGGAGGTGCCGGACGAGGGGCAATCCGGATGACTGCCGTCGTTCGACGTGCCGTGGGCTGCGATTCGTTTCCGGGGCGGTCGGACTTCTGGAAAGAGCCGTCGTCCGGAGTGGGTGGAACGGCTCGTTTGGGAATGGAGGCATCGGCGGATAGGGGGAGGCGGAGCGCTGCGTGATTGCGTCGGGCGAAATAGGGGAATCCTTGCGGCGGACGATGTGTGGCAGATGGTGCGGACTGTCCGGTACGGTCTGCGTTTCCGAGAGACAGCGCCTGCGCGCCTGCTGCTTTGGCGTCTCTCGCAATCGTTCACGGGCGCGGCGGGAAAGTGCTGCCGTATGCGGAACGGCAGGAGGGCATAGGGGCAGGAGAAGTACTGTCGGACGGTTGCGTGTGCCGCTGCCGGCCGCATGCCTGGCTGTGCGGAGGCGGCATGTACGGTACCCGAACCTGCGCGAGCATCGGAATACTGCGGAACGGACGGATGTATCGGCTGCCGTGTCGGAACGATGCGCCGTCCGGGTGCCCCCTGTGGGGCGTTGGGTCAGTATTGTTCCTCTTCGCCGGGAAAGTCGCCGCTTTTCACGTCGCGGATGTAGCAGCCGAACGCTTCGGCCATCGTTTCGGCGAGGTTGGCGTAACGCCGGAGAAAGCGGGGTGAGAATTCGTTGTTGATGCCGAGCATGTCGTGCGCCACCAGCACCTGCCCGTCTACGTACCTGCCCGCACCTATTCCGATAATCGGTATGGTCAGTTCGGCAGCCACCCGGCCGGCGAGACGCGCCGGAATCTTTTCGAGCACGATACCGAAGCAGCCCGCAGCTTCCAGCAGACGGGCGTCCTCCAGCAGTTTCTGCGCCTCTTCCTCCGCCTTCGCCCGCACGGCATAGGTGCCGTACTTGTGTATCGACTGCGGAGTGAGGCCCAGATGTCCCATGACAGGAATACCTGCGCTCAATATCCGGTCTACCGATTCGAGGATTTCCTTGCCTCCTTCGAGTTTCACCGCTTCCGCTTCGGTCTCCTTCATGATGCGTACCGCCGAACTGAGCGCCTCCTTCGAGTTACCCTGATAGGTGCCGAAAGGCATGTCCACGACTACGAGGGCGCGTTCCACGGCGCGGGTGACCGCCTTGGCATGGTAAATCATGTTGTCGAGCGTCATGGGAACGGTGGTTTCGTACCCGGCCATTACATTGGCGGCGGAGTCGCCGACCAGGATTACGTCGATTCCTGCCCTGTCGAGTATGCGGGCCATCGAGTAATCGTATGCAGTGAGCATCGTAATCTTTTCGCCGCGGCTTTTCATTTCGGTGAGCCGAAGCGTGGTGACCGGCCTGAGGGTTCCTTCGGTAGACATGGTTGCTGCAAGTTAGTCGGTTGATTATGCGGCAAAGATAGGAGACTTTTTCATAATGTCGCTCCTGCCGGGTCTTTTTCGGACAGATAGCCGGCGAACAGGTGCCAGAGTACCGCGCCGCCGGCGACCGCGACGTTCAGCGAATGTTTCGTTCCGACTTGGGGGATTTCGATTGCGCCGTCGCACATGTCGGCGATTTCCTGCGCCACGCCGTCCACCTCGTTGCCGAACACGAGGGCGTACCGCCGGCCTGCTGTCGGCCGGAAGTCCTGAAGCATGACCGCTCCTTCGGCCTGTTCGACGGCGAGCACGGTGTATCCCTCCGCCCTGAGCCAGGCGACCGCTTCGGCCGTATCGGCGAAGTAGCGCCATGCAACGGTGTGTTCGGCACCCAGAGCCGTCTTGTGTATCTCGCGCGAAGGAGGCGTTCCCGTAATGCCGCACAGCAGCAGCCGTTCGACGGCGAACGCATCGCACGTGCGGAAGAAGGACCCCGTGTTGTTCATGCTGCGGACGTTGTCGAGGATGACCGTTACGGGCATCTTTTCCATTCGGGCGTATGCTTCCGCACCGGGACGGTGCAGCTCTTCGTTGGTCTTCTTTTTCATCTTCTCTCGGTATCGTTTTCCGCATCCGGTGCATGCCGCAGTAAAATTGCGGCGGCGTGCTTGGCCGGTAGCGGAAAAATGTTAAATTTGTTCCATTGAATGAACGTCGTGCATGCCGTGCCAAAATTACTAAAATATCGCATGCGCAGGGAGCGTGTCGGTGTCGAACCGATTGCGCGGACCTCCGTTCCCTGTCGCATGTATAATTCCGGCCGTTGCAGGCTTGCTGTTCCTTCTTCCGTCGCTGCGGACGACAGAAACAGACCGTGTCCCGGCCCGATTTAACTGCGACCGGTTTTCTCCGTTGCGGCCTGGACGGTATCGCTCCGCAGACGTTGTGTCGGGGGATAAGCGAAGCGGACGATTATGTCCCGACAGGATTGGATACGGCGTTCGGTATTTCGGAAAATACAGCAGGGGTGGGCGGAAGTTCGTGCAGCGCAGGCGGATGTCTTGCGGAAGGCGGAAGGCGACGGCGGGCGGAGTTTTTCGCCTGTACGGTGGAGGCAGGAAGCCGTGCGAACGGTGCCGGCAACGATTTAGAAACGCATAAATTTCTTCAATAGGTCAAACAATTAAAACGAAACGATTATGGGGAACACACCTGCAATTTTCTGGCTGATACCGGCCGCAGCCGTCGCCGCCCTGTTGTTCGCCTGGTATTTCTTCAGGCAGATGAAACGGCAGAGCGAAGGGACGCAGCGTATGAAAGAGATTGCGCAGTACGTGCGCGAAGGGGCCATGGCCTATCTCCGGCAGCAATACAAGATGGTGATTATCGTCTTCATCATTCTCGCCCTGTTCTTCGCATGGCTCGCCTTCGGGCTCGGCGTGCAGAACAAATGGGTTCCATTCGCTTTCCTGACGGGAGGATTCTTTTCGGGACTCGCGGGTTATATCGGCATGAAAACGGCTACCTATGCATCTTCGAGGACGGCCGAGGCGGCCAGAGGGTCGCTGAACAGAGGGCTTCAGGTCGCCTTCCGCAGCGGTGCCGTAATGGGGCTCGTGGTCGTGGGGCTCGGATTGCTCGACATATCGCTGTGGTATGTGGTACTCAATTTCTTCGTGGATATCGACGGTCCGCAGAAGCTCGTGGTGATGACTACGACGATGCTGACTTTCGGTATGGGGGCTTCGACGCAGGCGCTGTTCGCACGTGTGGGCGGCGGTATCTATACGAAGGCGGCCGACGTGGGTGCCGACCTCGTGGGCAAGGTGGAGGCCGGCATTCCCGAAGACGACCCCCGCAATCCGGCTACCATAGCGGACAACGTGGGCGACAACGTGGGCGATGTAGCCGGCATGGGCGCCGACCTGTACGAGAGCTATTGCGGTTCCATCCTTGCTACGGCCGCACTCGGCGCGGCAGCCTTCATGCTCGACCCTGAGGTGCAGGTGAAGGCGGTTCTGGCTCCCATGCTCATCGCGGCGGTGGGTATCGTACTCTCCGTGACCGGTATCTTTACCATCCGCACTAAGGAGGGTGCTACGATGAAGCAGCTCCTGCGCTCCCTCGGCTTCGGCGTGAACCTCAGTGCGGTGCTGATTGCCGTCGCATCGTTCGCCATTCTGTATCTGCTGCGAATGCCGAACTGGGGCTGGATAGCCGGTTCGGTGGTAATCGGGCTCATCGCCGGGGTCATCATCGGACAGGCTACGGAATACTATACGTCCCATTCCTACAAACCGACCAAGAAAATCGCGAAGAGTGCCGAAACGGGGCCCGCGACCGTCATCATATCGGGTATCGGCATGGGGATGATTTCCACGGCCGTACCGGTGATAACCATCTGTTTCGCCATCATCCTTTCGTTCCTGAGCGCCATACGTTTCGACGTGGCGAACATGCTGACGGCAGGCAACCTGCAGCTCGGTCTGTACGGCATCGCCATCGCTGCGGTGGGGATGCTCTCGACGCTCGGCATCACGCTGGCGACCGATGCGTACGGCCCCATCGCGGACAATGCGGGCGGCAATGCCCAGATGGCCGGGCTCGGCGAAGAGGTGCGCCGCAGAACCGATGCGCTCGATGCGCTCGGCAATACCACGGCGGCTACCGGCAAGGGGTTCGCGATAGGTTCCGCGGCGCTGACCGCACTGGCGCTGCTCGCCTCCTACATCGAGGAGATACGCATCGGATTCGAGCATCTCGGACAGAAGACCTTCACCCTGTCGGACGGGACTGCGGTCGCCATAGCCGACGCAAGCATGCTCGACTTCATGGATTATTTCCAGGTGACCCTGATGAACCCGAAAGTGCTCGTCGGCATCTTCGTGGGGGCGATGATGGCTTTCCTTTTCTGCGGCCTCACGATGAATGCCGTGGGGCGTGCGGCTCAGAGCATGGTAAACGAAGTGCGCCGTCAGTTCCGTGAAATCAAGGGCATCCTGACGGGCGATGCTACACCGGATTATGCACGCTGCGTGGCCATTTCGACCAAAGGTGCCCAGCGCGAAATGCTGTTCCCGTCGGTGCTCGCCATCCTCGCTCCGGTGGTCATGGGACTCGTGTTCGGCGTAGCCGGAGTTATCGGACTGTTGGTGGGGGCCCTCGGTGCCGGATTCGTACTGGCCATCTTTATGGCCAATTCGGGCGGTGCATGGGACAACGCCAAAAAGTACGTGGAAGAGGGCAACATGGGCGGCAAGGGTTCCGATTCGCACAAGGCCACGGTCGTGGGCGATACGGTGGGCGACCCCTTCAAGGATACGTCCGGTCCGTCGCTCAACATCCTCATCAAGCTGATGAGCATGGTAGCCATCGTGATGGCGGGGCTGACGCTCGCATACAGCATCTTCTGATACATCGCCGCAATGACGGGGAGGGCCGGTACACCGTGTACCGGCCCTTTTTGCGTGCGGCGTGACGGGCATACGGCCGGTGCCGATTTGGTCTTGCTACCGGAGTTTGGCACAAAAGATGGAGTTTTTTTATTACCTGCGTTATCATATATTTGCATGTTCTATTAATAACATAAATCTTGTGATGGGATATCTGCGTGCCGCTGCGGTCTGTGCCGTATTGTTATGCTGTTCGGCGACGGCGTCCGCTCAGCGTTTCCTCTGGAACGTCGATTTCGATTTCAAATTCGACAATAAGGAATATGCCGACGTGGAAAACGACGTTTCCGTAACCAATTTCACTGCGAGGCTTACGCCGCAAATCGGCCTCGGATGGGGCAAGGGGAATGCTCTGATGGTCGGCGTGGACTTCATGAACGACATGGGGGCGAACACCTATGTGGCCCGCGAGATGATTGTCTACTACAAATATGCGGACGACCGTTTCGGCGTTTATATGGGACGTTTCCCGCGCCGGAACCTCATCGGTACCTATTCGAATGCGTTCTTCAGCGATTACATATCCTATTACGACAGCAACCTCGACGGTTTCATGGGACAGTATACCGGCGGCCACGGGTATGTGGAACTGGTACTGGACTGGAACAGCATGCTCGTACGCGACCAGCGCGAGAAGTTCAGTATCTTTTCGGCGGGACGGGTGAACTACGGCGCATTCTACGGCGGGTACAATGCGCGGATGTACCATCATGCAGGCAGCGAAACGGTTCGCGGCGTTGTGGACAACATCCTGATATATCCCTATGCCGGTGCCGATTTCACGCATTTCCTGCCGAAATTCTCGGCGCTCTATTTCCAGGTCGGCTGGTTGCAGACCTTCCAGAACGACCGGGCCTATGTCGGGCATTACGTCACGCCGGGCGGAATACAGTTCGAGATGCGTGCGCAGCGGTGGGGATTCGGGATTTACAATACGCTGTATCTTGGCGGCAACCTGATGCCCTATTATGAGAGTACGGTTCCGGGACAGCCCGGCTACGGGTCGGGGCTCTATTCGGGAGAGCCGTTTTACCGTACCGACAAGGGGATATACAACCGTCTCGAAATCTATTGGACGCACAATTTTTTGTCCGACATAGCGCTGACGGTTTCCGCCGTGCAGCATTACGATGGCGACGGATGGGGATGGCAGCAGAAACTGGAGCTGCAGATATTCCTTTCCGACCGGATGTTCAGGAAATACAGGAAACCTGTCGAGGATTGACAGGAGGCGACACCGCACCGGCGGGGCCGTACAGTTGCAGTGTACGGCTCTGTCCTGTTTTGAATCGGGGCCACGGGCATTCCCGAACCGATGCGGGACGGTCGCTTTCGCTTTTGCGGACGGGACTTCTGAGGAGAAAGGGGGCGTTGCTTTTTGCCGGAACGCTGCGATTCGTGCGGCATTCATCCCCGTCATCCGTTATCCGTCATTCGGCAGCCGTCGAACGGAACCGTTCCGGTATGCTTTTTCGCTTTCGGGAGGATGGTGTCGGCGGGGAAAGCACACTGTGCCGTCGCACGGTTGCAGAGCAGTCCGGCGAGGAAGGCACAGGAGGAGTCCGGGTGAAGTTCGTGTTGCAAATCGCGTGTGAGGGCGGCGGATACGGATAGAAGGCAGGCGGTTCATGCGGAGCATCGTCCGTCGTCTGCGGTACGGGCGTTGTATGTAGTTCCGTTGCAGCGAGCGGAAGGACGGGCCTATGGAAGGCAAAGGCAGATGAACGAATGGACAAAAAAGCCCGAACCTTTGTGAGGGTCCGGGCGTATCGAGTCGATTTGTTGTCGTTATTCGGCCGGTTCGGAAGCGGTTGCTGCGGCTCCTTCTGCCGGGGCGGTCGGTGCTTCAGCATCGGGAACGGCCTGCTCTGTTGCCGGAATTGCGGGCGCCACCGTATTGGGGAGGGCGATTTCCCTTTCGGTCGTAATTTGTTCGAGCACCCTGTCGCCGCTGCCCTGAAGACTCCGGCGGTGCGAGGACATGGCTATCGATGCGAGCAGACTGAGCACCACGATGGCGATGGCGAGCGCCCAGGTCGAACGTTCGAGGAAGTCGGCTGTCTGACGGACGCCCATGACCTGGTTGGATGCGCCGAAGTTGGCGGCCATTCCGCCTTTCGGGTTTTGCGCGAGTACGGCGAGTACCAAAAGAATGCTCGCGATTATAATCAGTACGATGAGAAAGATGTACATTGTAGCGTTATTGTTTTTAGTTATTCTTATTTTGTCTTCGTCCGTTCCCCGCCGTCGGATTCCGCAGCCGGGGTCTTTTCAATAATCTCGGCAAAATAAACACTTTTTTCCGGATTTAACAAACTTAATTTCCGATATATTTCGACAGCGGTGTCGGTCAGACCCTGGGCCATGTATATGGCGGCAAGTTCTTCCGTCAGCAGGTCGTCCGGGGGCAGTCCGTCCGATTCCGGAACGGGCAGTTCTTCCGGTGTGCGTTCGTCGGCCGTGATGCGGTGTTCGCCCGTGCGCATGAATTCGTCGATGATGGCAAGGGTATCGTCCGCAAGGGTACCGCCCTGCACCGTTGCGGGGGGGCAGGCGTCGCGGCGGAGCAGCCCCGGCCGGGAGCGCGAAAGCAGCGCGAGACGTGCGGGAAGGGCTTTCGCCCCGTCGCATGAATCGAGCAGCGGAACGTCGAACCAGGGGAATCGGCCGGGCAGGTCCGCCGTATCCGGCCGTTTGGAATCTTTCCTGTCCGTCATGACACTACCAGTTCGATACGGCCGCATTGAAGATGTCGTCCACCAACTGCGTCACAAGTTCCGGAATGAGGGTGCCTTCGGCAGTGGAGAGGTCGGTCGAAGCCGGGTACTCCTGGAATGCCGAGAACGAGCGGTTGAAGTCGAAAGTCGGGTCGAGACGGTTCGTGAATTTGACTTTGACTGTAATCGTCAGGCGGTTCATGGCGGCCATGTCGTCGCTCGTTACGGCGGTGGGCATTACCGTATAGCTCGTGATTTCTCCTTCGAACGCCAGGTCGCCGTTTTCGGGAACCAGTTCCAGTTTCGTCTGGTTGGTGAACTTCGTTTGCAGTTCGTCCGTCAGTGTCGAGCTGAGGGTGGGCGACACGAGCGTCGCATTGTTCGGAAAATACGGAATGCTCACCGTTTTCGCGTTGGCCGGGATGGAGGCGCCCGAAAGGGAGTAGGTCACCTTGCAGCCCGCAAGTACGCATGCAGCCAGACAGAGCGTTCCCGTTACGATTCTTTTAATATTCATTGATACCAAGTTCTTTGATTTTCCTGTACAATGTGCGTTCCGATATGAAAAGGTCTTTGGCGGCATCTTTGCGGCGGCCGTTGTGCCTGCGCAGCGCCTTGATGATGGCATTGCGCAGCACCTCTTCCTTGGTCAGTTCCTTTTCCGGCTCGGTCACTTCTTCGCTTTCGGCATAAGCGGAGGGCTGGCCCGTTTCTGCCGGGGCGGGTATGATGTTGGCCGCCTGAAGGAATCCTGCGATGCGTTCGGCCTGTTCGGGCGTGCCGCGGCCGGAGAGTATTTCGTGGAGCATCTCCTTGATGTCCGACATTTCGGAACGCATGTCGAACAGCATCTTGTAAAGCAGTTCCCGTTCGAAGTCGCCCGTCGGCGCCTGCTGTCCCCCTACATAGACCGGAGCAGTCGTCTGGCTGCCGTCCTCCGGCAGGTAGCGCTGCAATACTTCGGCAGTGATGACGCGCGATTCTTCGATGGCCGATATCTGTTCCGCTACGTTCTTGAGCTGGCGGATGTTTCCCCGCCAGTAGTACGATTCGAGCATGTTCCGCGCCTGTGCGTCGAGGGTTATCGGTGGCATGCGGTACTGGATGGCGACATCGGAAGCGAATTTGCGGAACAGGGTGTAGATGTCCTCTTTCCGCTGGCGCAGAGCCGGAACGGCGATGGGTACCGTGTTGAGCCGGTAATAGAGGTCTTCGCGGAAACGCCCTTCCCGGATGGCCGTTTGCAGGTTGATGTTGGTCGCGGCCACGACGCGGACGTTCGTCTTCTGCGTTTTGGACGAACCGACGCGGATGAACTCGCCCGTCTGGAGTACGCGCAGCAGGCGCACCTGTGTGGATTGGGGCAGTTCGGCCACCTCGTCGAGGAAGATGGTGCCGCCGTCGGCCTCCTCGAAGTATCCCTTGCGCGATTCGGTGGCGCCCGTGAAGGAACCCTTTTCGTGCCCGAACAGTTCCGAGTCGATGGTGCCTTCCGGAATCGCACCGCAGTTCACCGCAATGTATTTGTTGTGTTTCCTCGCGCTGTAAGCGTGGATTACCTGCGGAAAGAATTCCTTGCCCACGCCGCTTTCGCCCGTAACGAGTACGGAGAGGTCGGTAGGAGCTACGCGCAGGGCGATTTCGAGCGCCCTGTCCATCGCTTCGCTGTTGCCTATGATGCCGAAACGTTGTTTTACGGCAATTAAATCCATTCTGTTATCTTCTTAAATATAATTGTTGTTTTCGCTGCCGCGGCCTTCGGTATCCACCGTACATCCGTGCCGCGGATTTCCGGTTCGGACGTACCGGCAGGCCGGTTCGGCGCCTGCGGCGGCATTCGGGCCGGCATTCCTTTTGCCGGCCCGAAATGACGGTCATTCCGCAGCTTCGGAAACCTCCGTGTCCGCTGCGCCGTCGCTCGCTTCGATGAGGATTCCGCCTTTCATGGCGTTGATGTCGCGGTTGGCGAGAAAACCGTAAACGAGTACGCCGATGGTGATGACGAGGGCGATGGCAGCGATGATGAGCACGACATCCATCCGTTTTTTGGGCTTGTTCGGATGCCGGATGTTGATGTGCGGCGTATATTCCGCTTCCTGCTCCGTGGCGTTCGGTGTTTCGGTTGCGGGAATGTCCGATACCGGTGCGGCAGAACTTCTTATCGCCGCCGACCGGGACTGCGGGTTTCGGAGTGCGGACGATTCCGCAGCGGACGGTTCGTCGTCGTCATCCCGCTCGTCGCCGTAGAGTGCGCTGCGCAGGCCGCTTTTGGCATACCGACTGCGCGGAGGAATTCCGTTCGACCGCGCAGCGGGGGACGTCGCTACTGTTTCCGCCGCCGTCTCGGAATACATTACGGCCTCTGAGGTGGATGCAGCCCTTTTTTCGTCGGGCAGGGGCGGGGGTGTTTCCTCGTCCTGTCCGGTTCCGGGAACCGCCGGCAGCGTGTCGCCGCAGGTACAGGCAGGCGGTACGCCGGCAGGAGCGTTTTGCGGCACGCGGTGTGCATCGTCACCGTCCGGCATGACCGTGCAGCTGCCCGAAGCCTCCCGGACGAGAACGCCCGTACCCGGTATGACTGCCCGTCCCGTCTCTGCGAGGGCCGCATTCAGGGCGGCTGCATAGCCTTCGACGAGGATGCGGGCCCTGTCGCCGGGAATGCCTTCCCGCCGGGCGACGGTCGCAGCCAGCATGCCGTCGTCCGTCCGGAGCAGGTCCGTGAATACGAGTGCTCCGGAGTCCCGTTTTATCAATGCGCCGCATCCCGGAACGACGACTCTGCGCGCGCCTTCCTCCAGCATGCCGGTTATTGCCTTCTCGACCATAAGTTCCTTCCGTAATGTTTTGCCCAAAATTAGGGATTTTTCACCGAAAAAGCGGTGCGCAGTCCCTTAAAAACGATATTCCCTGCCGAAATAGTTGATAATTCGGAAAAGAATCGTTTGCTTTGTAGTCGCAATGGTCGGAATCCGGGCGAGCTACTTCGGAGATTTTCGGACGAAGTAGGCGAGGCGGATTGCGGTATTCATTGCGGATAAACTGCGACGAAATGAAAAACAAGTACATCGACCTCATCGAACAGACGTTCGAGTTTCCGCAGGATGAATTCACGGTGGAAGACAACGAACTCTATTTCCACGGCGTGCCCCTTATGGATATCATCAAGC